>PLLD01000037.1 GCA_003141205.1 Gemmatimonadota bacterium | reverse complement strand
ACCAGCAGCGCTACAACGCGCAGTTCGGGGGACAGCTGTTCTACGAGATCCGCGGCGGCAAGATCGTCGGGATGCTCAAGGACGTGGCCTACCAGATCCGGACGCCCGAGTTCTGGAACTCCATGCAGATGCTCGGCGGCACGAAGAGCTACGAGCTCAATGGCAGCTTCTTCGACGCCAAGGGGCAGCCCGAGCAGATCAATGCCGTGAGCCATGGCTCGGTCCCCACACGCTTCGGCCAGGTGAACGTCATCAACACGGGACGCCGGTCATGAGTCCGCTCGTGAGTCGGCTCCTGAGGACGGATGACGCGGGGCTGCTTACGCGCGACGAGATGCACGGGATCGCCGACCGGGCGATCCATGCCACGACGGCCGACGGGCTGCGTGTGGAGATCGTCAACTCCGTCACGGCCAACGCTCGCTTTGCCGCCAACCAGCTCTCGACCTCGGGGGAGGTGACCGACATCTCGGTATCCATCGTGGCGTGGTTCGGCGCACGCCACGCGACCGTGGAGACCGATGATCTGACGGACGACGGGATCCGGTCAGCGGTCGGGCGCGCGGAGGCGCTCGCCAAGCTGTCGCCGGAAGACCCCGAGTCCCTCCCTCCGCTGATCGGGCCGCAGCAGTATCAGCCCGTGCGGGCCTATTTCGAGTCGACGGCCCGCATGACCGCGGCGGACCGCGCGCAGGCCGCATTGGCCGCACTCGCACCGGCGCGTGCCGCGCACGACGTGACGGCCGCGGGCTATCTCGTCACGAGCACGCGGGCCGAGGCGCTCGTGACCAAGGCGGGGATGGACGCCTACCACCGGTCCACCTCCGCCAACTATACTCTGACCGTCCGCACGGCCGACCGCACGGGCTCCGGCTGGGCGGGGGCGGACGACCACGACTGGTCCCACATCGACACCAAAGCCGTCGTCGACCACGCGATCGAGAAGGCGACGCGCTCCCGCCACCCGGTTCCGATCGAGCCGGGCCGCTATACGGTGATCCTCGAGCCTCAGGCGGTCGGCGACCTCGTCCAATTAATGCTGGGCCATCTCGGGGCGCGTGAAGCCGACGAGGGGCGGAGCGCGTTCTCCAAGGCGGGGGGCGGGACGAAGATCGGGGACAAGATCGTCGACTCGCGCATCACCCTGTTCTCCGACCCCGCCGATCCGCAGATCCTGTCGCGCCCCTACGACACCGAGGGCTTTCCCCTCGCCCGCGAGACCTGGATTCAGGACGGGGTCCTCACCGCTCTCGCCTACTCACGCTTCTGGGCCAAGAAGGAGACCAAACCCTTCGTCGGCGATCCCCGCTATCCGGGATTCCTCGGATTCGGCGTTCTCGCACCGCTCAAGCTCGCCGGGGGTCCGACATCGATCGACGAGATGATTCGCAATACCGACCGCGGGGTCCTGGTCACGCGATTCTGGTATCTCCGCCCCGTTGACCCGCGCACGATCCTCCACACGGGGCTCACGCGCGACGGGACGTTTCTCATCGAGCACGGCGAAATCGCGCGCCCGATCAAGAATTTTCGCTTCAACGACTCGCCGCTGTTCCTGCTCAACAACGTGGAGGCGATCGGGCCTTCGACCCGGCTCGCCGGCACGGAGGCGGGGGGGGACGTCGCCATGCCCGCCCTCAAGGCGCACGACTTCGCGTTTACGAGTCTATCCGACGCCGTGTAGTCGTGCCGCGAGTGCGGCGGCCGGCTGCCGGTACACGAAGCGCTTCCCCTCGTAGTTCCGGAACACCACCTCGTCGTCGGTGATCGATTCGACGTATTCCGGGAGCAGGGGCACCTTTCCCCCGCCGCCCGGAGCGTCGATCACGAAGTGGGGCACGGCCAGCCCGGACGTCCATCCGCGTAACGCCTGAATGATCTCGAGCCCCTTCTGGACCGTCGTCCGGAAGTGCTCCCCACCCGCGACCTGGTCTGCCATATAGATGTAGTACGGCCGCACCCGCGCCTTGAGCAGCCGGTGCATCAGCTCGAGCATCACCTTCGGGTCGTCGTTCACGCCCTTGAGCAGAACGGTCTGGCAGCCGAGCGGCACCCCCGCCCTCGACAGCCGGTCCAGCGCGGCCACCGCCGCGGGCGTCAACTCGTCGGGGTGGTTGAAGTGCGTGTTCATGTAGACGGGGTGGTACTTCTGCACCATCGCACAGAACTCGGGGGTAATCCGTTCGGGCAGATGCGACGTGATGCGACTGCCGATCCGGATGATCTCGATGTGTGGAATCGCCCGGAGCTGTTGCAGGAGATACTCGAGCCGGCGGTCCGAGAGCATCATCGGATCGCCGCCGCTCAGGATGACATCCCGGATCTCGGTGTGCTCGCGCAGGTACGCAAAGGCCGAATCAAACTGATTGAGCGGGATCTTCTCCGGGTCGCCGACCTTGCGCCGGCGCGTGCAGAAGCGGCAATAGGTGGCGCACACCGGACTCACGAGGAAGAGCGCGCGGTCCGGGTACCGGTGGGTGATGTTGGGTACCGGTGAATCGGCGTCCTCGTCGAGGGAGTCGGCGACGCCGTCCACGACCTCGAGCTCCTGCACCGTCGGCACGTACTGATTCCACATCGGATCGCCCACGGCCTTGATCTGCTCGAGCGCCGCCGGTGTGATCCGCATCTGGAAGCTGTCGAACGCCGGGCCCAGCGCCTCCACGTCGATCGCGTCGCGCCCGAATCGCTCGGCCAACGCCTCGAGGGTGGCGACGCTGTCCTGCTTCACGGCACGTTGCCACTCACTCATGGCGGCCTCCGAGGGTGGCGCGCCGGCGCATGACCGCCTGGAACCGCTTCGTGAAGACGATGCGGTCGTCGGTCGGCGTGTAGAACCCGCGCACGCGAGCCGACTCCGTGTAGCCGCGCGCGGCATAGAATCCCCGGATTCCGGCATGATCGGGGCGCGACGACACCTCGACCATCGCCAGGCGTGCATTCAACGCGATGAGCCGCTGCTCGACCGCGTTGAGGAGCACGGTGCCGCAGCCGGTATGCTGAGCCGACGGATGCACGGCGATCCAATACAGGTCATATCCCCGATCGGTTCCCGGGGTCGAGCCAAAGCAGGCGTACCCGATCAGCGTCCCCTGCGCATCGAACGCGCCCAGGTACTCGTCGTCGGAATCGGGGCGGGGCACGGACGGCGGATGCCGCGGCCCGGGTCCCTGTGCCGCGGGCCCAAACGCGCGAAGGACTCCCTCGACGGCCCGACGGTGCTCGTGCGAGAGCGGCGCGACTCGGGCGTGCGAGAGCGGCGCGACTCGGGCGGGCGAGAGTGGTGCCTCCCGCGCGTCCGGCGCGGCCTTGCGCGCCACTACATCACCAGCCAGCGGGGACGCCCGATAGCCGCTGCGTGAGCAGCCATCGTTCGCCGCTCGACGCGGACGCGCCGCGCGAGGCGCTCAGGGCGCAGTCGACGATGCGCCGAATCAGGTCCGGGTATTCGAGTCCCGCCGCCTGCGCCATGCGTGCGAGCCCCGCGTCGGATGACGCGTCGGGGTTCGCATTGACCTCGAGAACCCACGGCCGCCCGGCACGGTCGATCCGGAAATCGACGCGCCCGTATCCGTGGCCCCCAACGTGGCGCCAGGCCGAGACGGCGATCCCGGCCAGCTCGGCCGCCAGCTCCGACGGCAGATCGGCGGGGCACTGCGGCACGGACCCCGTGTCCTCGTCGCTCCCGGCGTCCCATTTGGAGCGGTACGACACGATCCGCCACATCCCTCGTGGCATCCGGTCGAACTTGACCTCGGAGATCGGCAGGATCTCGTCGCCGACGATCCCGACGTTCACCTCCCGCCCATCGATGTAGCGCTGCACCAGGACCTCCTCCCAGCGCTCGTGCATCGCATCGAGGCGCTCGGTCAACGCCCGCGCCGTCCGGACCACGGAGCGCTGCTCCACGCCCAGGGAGGCGTCCTCTTCCGCGGGCTTGCAGATCGCCGGGTAGCCCACTGCGGGGAGGGAGCCGCCGGCGCGCACGATCCCCCATCGCGGGACCGGGAGCCCGACGCGGTCGAGCAGCGTGTTGACCAGATGCTTGCGCAGGCACAACGATGTGGTCGCGCTCGAGCTCCCCGTGAAGGGGACGCCCAGGAGCTCGAGCACGCCGATCACCGCGGGCTCGCACGTCGCGACGCCGTCGACCCCTTCACACAAATTGAAGACGAGATCGGGGCGTGCGCGCCGCAGCCGCTCGATCCACCGTCCATCCTCCATGACGGGGACCCGGGTCACGCCGTGGCCGTCGCCGGTGAGGATCGTCTCGACCGCCTCGACCGCGTGGAGGATGCGCAGGTCCGGCGACAACCCGAGCGCCGACGCGCCGTCGAAAACGACGCAGATCTTCACGGTGCGGCGTGTCCGGCGCGCCGGCCGGCCAGGGGGACGTGCTGCCGCTCGGCCGCGAGCGTGAGGACCGTTTGAATCAGCTCCTCGTAGGAGATCCCCGCCGCGCGTGCGGCCTTCGGGAAACAGGAGTTGTCGGAGGGATCGGGGAGGATTCCAGGCAACGGATTCACCTCTACCACGTTGGGGACGCCCTGCGCGTCGAGCCGGATGTCGATGCGCGACCAGTCGCGGCACGCGAGCGCACGATAGGCACGGAGCGTGACGCGCTCGATCGAGCGCTGGAGGGCCTCGGGGATTCGGGCCGGGCAATCGAAGATCTCGAGCGGGGCGTCGGGGCGGTCCCAGACCCATTTCGCCTCGAACCCATACACGGGCACCGCGCCCGGCGGCAGCGCGTCGAAGTTCATCCCTACGATCGGGAGCACGTACGCCGACGGCCCGTTCCCCAGCACCGCGCAGGTGAACTCGGCCCCCGGCAGGTATTGCTCCACCACGACGGGCTGCGCGTAGGTCTCGATCAGGAAGGCGACCTGCGACCTGAGCTCTTCGCGGGTTTGGCAAAAGCTCCGCTCCGTGATCCCTTTCGAGGACCCCTCGTGGACCGGCTTCACGAACAGCGGCAGGTCGAGCGCCAGGGCCACGTCGTCGTCCGCCGATTCGACGACCACGAACGGCGCGGTCGGAATCCCGTGGTGGCTGAGCACCTCCTTCGTCCGCCCCTTGTCGAGGCACAGAGCGAGCGCCAGCGGATCGCTGCCCGAGTAGGGAATGCCGTAGAACTCGCAGATCGCCGGCACGAGCGCCTCGCGATTCTTCCCCCCCAGTCCTTCCGCGATGTTGAACACGATGTCGACCCGCGCCCGCCGCAGCCGCTCGGGGAGATCGTGCGTGGCTTCGAGTGGCACCACGGTCCCGAAGGCCCCGAGCGCACCGGCGACGGCGTCGATCGTCTCGCGCGTGTCCCACTCGGCGAACTCGTCGTCCGGCACGGGCGCTTCCGCCACGGCCGGCGCGGCGTGGGAGGGGCGGTCTCTACCGCCCTCGATACTGGGAGGCTCGTCGTCCGCGGCGGTGACTTCGCTCGCCGGCTCGTCTGGACCTGCGCCGGCGGGGAGGTCGGGCTTCAGATTGTAGGTGAATCCGATTCGCGTCATGCCGCGGTTGATTGTGTGGTGCGCACCATCATCGCGAATGGCGCGCATGATAACGATTCCGAATTTGTCGCGCAATGACCTTTTTTGTTTTTTCTGTGCAACGATCGCGCCGTTGCTCGCGGGTCGTGCGTCACACCTTGTGAAATCCGGCGCGCGCGGCCTCCCGCCGGTCGTCCGCGACGTAGATCTCGAAGTCGGAGAAGAGCGCCGGCGCCTCCCGCTGCATGACGCGGAGGATGGCGACGGCCAATCGCCGGATCTCCAGGTCCGCGCCTTCGCCGGCGCGCAACTCGAGCATCGTCCGCCACGCGCGGGCATTAGCCGTCACGACGATCTTGGTCTCGGTCGAGTTGGGGAGCACGCCGCGCGCGGCCTCGCGCGCCATCTTCCGCCGGTGGACGCGGCTTTCCACCCAGGAGTAACGCGCCATGAGCGCCTCGACGAGAGCGACGTACGCCGCCTGGGCGGACTCGACCTGCTCTCGCCACGTGGCCTCGAGCTCCGCGTCGCCGATGATCGCCGGGGGCACCACGAAGTTCGCCTCCGACTCATCGACGTAGCGCTGCGACAGCTGCGAGAAGGCGAATCCCGCGCGGTGCCGCACCAGCTCGTGCGTCAGCGCCCGGCTCACCCCCTCGACCAGCAGGGAATAGTTCGCGTGCTCGAGCACGCTCCCGTGCGCCTGGCGCTTGATGTTCTCGAGGTATTCCCGCGTCCCGCGATCTGCGGGGTTGGCCTGGCTCATGTAGCAGAGGCGCCCCGCGAACTCCGCGAGGCGCTCTCCGTCGGTGCTCTCCCCGAGCCAGCGGACGGGAAGATGCGCCGGTTCCGTAAAGGCCGGGCGCGCGAGCAGCGTGACGATCGGCTCGGTATGCAACACGGGAGAACGATAAGCGGCCGACGCAGGCGCCGTCACGGGATCCGCTCGAGAATCAGCGCGATCCCCTGACCGACGCCGATGCACATCGCCGCCGCGCCATAGCGCGCCTGGCGCCGTGCGAGCGCGCGGGTCAGCGTCCCGGCCAGGCGCGCGCCGCTCGCCCCCAAGGGATGCCCGAGCGCGATCGCGCCGCCATCCACGTTGACCCGCGCCGGATCCAGAGCGAGTGCGCGCACGCACGCGACCGTCTGCGCGGCGAACGCCTCGTTGAGCTCCACCAGGTCCAGCGCATCGGTCGTGATACCGGCGCGGGCGACCGCGGCCCGCAGCGCGGGTACGGGTCCGAGTCCCATGACGTCCGGTGCGACGCCGGCCACGGCGGATGTCACGATGCGCGCCAGAGGCGTCAGCTTCGCGGCCGCCGCGGCGGCCGCCGACATCACGAGGAGCGCGGCGGCGCCATCATTGATCCCGCTCGACGATCCCGCCGTCACGGTGCCGCCGTCCCGGCGGAATGCCGGTGCCAGCGCGGCCAGCGCGGCCAGGGTCGTATCGGGGCGCGGCGGCTCATCGCGCGTCACGACGGTTGGCGTGCCGCCCTTGGCCCGGCGGGGCGGCACGGTCACCGGCACGATCTCGTCGGCGAAGACCCCAGCCGCCGCGGCGCGCCCGGCGCGCTGCTGGCTCTCGAATGCCCACGCGTCCTGGTCGGCGCGTGAGACGCCGCAGCGCGACGCGACCTCCTCCGCCGTCTCGCCGAGCGAGATCGTCCACTCCGCCGGCATGCGCGGGTTTACAAACCGCCAGCCCAGCGCGCTGTCCGCCGTCTCCGGGACTCCGCGCGCGAAGGGGGTGTCCGGCTTGAGCGTGACCCATGGCGCCCGCGTCATGCTCTCGACGCCGCCGGCGATCACGCACGACGCCTCACCGGCCTTGATCGCCTGCGCCGCGCTCGCCACCGCCTGCAATCCGGACCCGCAGAGACGATTCACGGTCTGCGCCGGGACCTCGACGGGAAAGCCGGCCAGCAGCGCGGCCATCCGCGCCACGTTCCGATTGTCTTCACCCGCCTGATTGGCGCACCCGAGGATCACGTCGTCCACGCGGGCAGGATCGATGCCCGTGCGCTCCACGAGCGACCGGAGCACGAGCGCGGCGAGATCGTCGGCCCGCACGCTGGCCAGCGCCCCCCCGGCGCGCCCGAACGGGGTGCGCACGAAGTCCACGATAACGGCGTCCACCGCCGATTCCCGGATCACGGTGTCTCCCGCGGAGTTTCGCCGGCGTGCCCGCATCCCGCATCGGAGCGCCGGTCCTCGAACACCGCGCGGGCCGCGGCGATCTGCTGCAGCACGTGTACGCGCTCGGCGGGCGCGTTCCACGCGGTATACGCCTCCACCGCTCTCTCGGTGCGGTCGATCCACCGGAGAAAGTACGCGTCGTCGGCGCACGATCGCACCGGCGCGCCCGAGACCGTGACGTAGACCGGGCTGGTCGTGGCGAAGGGATAAATGTCCATGATGCGCTCGGCCGGCTTGTCGCTCCATGCGCGCAGCGTGAGCCACATGCTGCGCGTCGCCGGGATCGCGACGTCCGCCGATCCCTCTGTCCGGTCGCCGGCGAGTGGCAGGGTCGCGGCAACGGCTCCGTTCGCCACCACCTCCCAGTGATCCACTGGGACGATCGAGGCGAGGGTTGCATGCAGGCGGAGGAGATGCCGTCCCGCCGGCAACCGGATCGAGTCGCCCACCCCGCGCCCGTCGACCGCCAGCGTTATCAGTGGACCGTTCGTCGCAAATGTTCTCCCGGCCTGGATCCCGGCGAGCCACGCCGCGTGGTCGAGCGCGTGCCGCGGCGCCGCTCCGGTGCTCGTGTGAACGTACACGCGGTTCAGCCCGATGGGACCGCGAAGAGAGGCGAAGTTGGCCATGGCGTCGGTTCCGGCCGCGGCCGGGATGCGAAATCCGCAGTTCAGCAGCTGATACCAGACCCGCGCGGTCGACCGGTGGTCGCTGAATGCGACGATCTCCATATAATCCACCACTCCGAGCGCGACATCGATCGGCAGCTCGTCGGTCAGCGCGACACTCGTATCCGCGGGATCGGGGTAGCTGTCGAAAGGGTGCGCGTAACCCACGATCGCGCCCTGCTCGTGGGCCAGCCGCGCCACGTCGGCGTTCGTCGGCACGAGGCTGGCCGCGGCGGTTGCGGCATACGCGGCGTAGCCGGGCAGCAGCAGATGGGTGCGGAGGCCCAGCACGGACAGGTGGCCCCAAAAGCTCGTGTGGTATTCCTGCGAGTGGGCCAGGAGCGTAGTGGCCGTCGAGGCCGAGTCCACGTGAGGAGGCGCGTACGCCCCATCCGGGACGCGTCCCTCCTTGTTCACGATCAGGTTCTCGACGACGTGGACGTCCTCGGCCTCGGCCTGCGATCGTAGATGCTCGGGAGTGTTGCGGTACGTGCCGCCGTAATTCATGTGGACGTGGGCGTCGCCGCTGACCCAACCCGGCAGCGCAGCGATGCGGCGCAGGGCGATGCGGACCGCGACCACGCTGTCCGGCGCGACCGTGATCCGTCGCGTCACCGGCCCGTACTCGAGTCCGTGACTGGCATCGATCCGCGCCGGACCCGCCGGCACGGTCAGCTCCGACGTCCCGGGTGTGTCGAAGTAGCCGATCTCGAAGCGCCGCTCGGATCGGTCGAAGGAATCGTCTGCGTACCGCCATGCGTCCGCCGGGGCGAACGCCCGGCCGTCCGCCCCCGTCACCGACACCCGCGCGGGGACAGGCCGCCCGGTCGCCGCGTCGATCACCGTCACGCGGATCCGCCCCGTCGGCTCGAGATACCGGCGGCGGCCGATATCGACCCGATCGATCCGCCCGCCGGGGAGGGTGATGATGCGCAGCGACGGGGTGCCGCCGGCATTCACGATGAACGCGATGCGGGTCCCGTCCGGTGACCAGCGGGGCACCGTCGCATCGAATGCGCCGTACGTCAGCTGCAGCGGGTTCCGTCCGTCGCCCGGCATGAGCCAGAGCTGGTTCCACTGCTGTCCGAGATACGAGCTGAACACGATGCGCGATCCGTCGCGCGACCAGTCGGGGTGGGCGCGCCAGGTCGTTTCCTCGTCCCGGATCTCGCGTCCCGAGTCGAGCGCCGCGATGCTCGCACGCCAGATGCCGCCCGTCCCCCATACGTGCCCGCGGTTCGAGACGAAAAGCAGCTCGCGTCCATCCGGGGACCATGCAGGGGAGAGGTAATGATCGTACGGGCTGTAGTAGTACCGTGGCAGATGGCTATCCCGGTCCACGGTCGCGCGCGTGGCGGCACCCAGAGTGTCTCCCAGGACCGGTGCCACGAAGATGTGCCATCTCCCCTCGTACGCCGTGGACACGAATGCGAGGCGCGTCCCATCGGGCGACCAGCGCGCATCGAGGTTGACCGCCCCGTTGGCCATGAGCGCGTGCGACTCGCCCGTGCGGAGGTCGAGCACCCACAGCTCCTCATCGGTTCCGCGATATGAGGTGTACACGACCCGTGAGCCATCGGGGGACCAGTCGGGCTGGAAATCGTATCCGGGTCCGGCGGTGAGCTGCCGCGTGTCGGTGGAGCCGATACGCTGTCGCCACAGAGATCCCGCCATGGAGTAGATGATCTCCGTCCCGTCGGGCGACCAGGTGACTGCGCTCGGACCGCTCGTCACCTGCGGCAGGTACATCTCGCGATAGTAATAGTTGTGCGGCACCCGAATCTGACTCAGGACGGGCTCCCGTTGCGCGCGCGCACCCGGTACGACGGCGGCGGTTGCGACCGCCGCGGCCGTCACGGCCATTGCGGCCCCGATCGCGCGGCGCGGCACAGTCACGCGGGCTGCTCATGCGGTGTGTCATGCGGTGTGGGGCGCGGTCCGGCCGCGCGCGAGCGTCCCATGACGTAGATGATCCCTCCGAGCAGCACGAATAGCACCGTGCCGCCCACGACCTTGAGCTCGAAGAGCCACACCGGATGGGCGTCCGGCGGCGGGACGATGGCGACGATCATGGCGGCGATCGTGACGGCGAGGCCGCAGATCGCGGTGACGACGCGCCCGGCGTTGCCCCCCGGGATCACGGGGCCACGACCTTCCGGCATCGCGTTGGCGCGCTCCCTGAGGAGGCAGAGGAAGACATACACGAACGGGATGAAGTACACGAGCAGATTCATGTCGAGCAGCACGAGGAAGAGCGCTTCGACCGTCGTTCCCTTGCCCGGCACGGCGAGGAACAGGAGGAGCGTGGCGAGGCCGGCCTCGACGAGTATCGCGACGTAGGGCGTGTGCCAGCGCGGGTGCACGCGGCCGAATATCGGAGGAAAATAGCGGTCCAGCCCGATGGCAAAGGCGATGCGCGCAGGGCCGACGAGCCAGGTTCCCACGCAGCCGATCGTTCCGATCGTGTACGCCGCCGCCGCCGCGGGAACGAGCCACCGGAATCCGGGGCCGAGCGTCGCGGTGCCCGCGGCGATCCCCTGCAGCACGCCCGAGACGACGTTGGTGTCTCGCGTCGGGACGAGCCAGAGCACCGCGGTCGTGCCCGCGAGGTACAGGAACACGATGAGAGGAACCGAGATGAAAATCGAGCGCGGCAGATTCCGTCGCGGGTCCCGGATCTCCCCGCCCATGGTCGCGATGAGCTCGATCCCGGCGAACGCGAAGGCGATCGAGGCCCACAGGTTGACCGTCTCGAACGACCCGAGATGCGGGACCAGCGTCGCGCGGGTGATGGGGTTGACCGGTCCGCGATGCGTACTGGCGACGAAGGCAACGAGGACCGCGACCAGCACCGCTCCCGTCACGTAACTGCCTACCCCGCCCGCATTCTGCAGCCACTTCCCGGTATTGAGTCCGACGATGTTGAGCAGCGTGGCCGCCCACAGGGCGACCAACGTGAACGCGAGGACGTAGGTCCACTGGTCCCCGAGTCCGGTCCCTCCGCGCCCGATCGCGTAGGTCGAGATCACGGCGGTCGAGATGAGCAGCTGCGGATAGTAGATGACGTTGCAGATCCAATAACACCACCCGCAGAGGTAGCCGTGACCTTCGCCGAAGCGGCGTTTGGTCCATTGATACATCCCGCCTTCGTCGGGGTAGCGGGCCGAGAGCTCGGCCACGGCGAGACCCAGCGGCACGAAGAAGAACAGGGCGCCCCCGACCCACATCGTGAGCGAGCTGGCACCCGCCTTGGCCGAGGTCGCGAGCCACCGAATCCCGAGAACGGCGGCGATGTTGAATAACACCAGGTCGCTTAGGCCGAGGCCCCGGATCATCCCCCGCTGGGTGCCGGTCGTCTCGTCACGCGGCCGGTCCGTCATGCGGATTGGCGCTCCGACGAGCTGTTGGGACTATTGAAGCGGGAGCGCAGGATCGCGAGCTCCGCCAGCGAGGGCGGCGTGACCTCGCGCAACGGATCGCGAATGCGCAGGGGCCATGCGATGGCGCGCGCGACGTCGGACGCGGCGACGCCGGGATAGAGGCGCGTGAGCTCGAGCTCGCCCGTCGCCGCGTCCGGCTCGAGGATCCCGCGGTCCGTAATGATGGCGACGGGACCGGCGCCCGGGAGGCCGAGCGCGCGGCGCGACTGCCCGTGGTAGGAGTGTCCGGGCGAGGTCACGAAATCGACGCTCTCGGGAAAGGCGCGCCGGCTCAGCGTGGCCATGACGAGTGTGCGGCGGGCGTGAGTCGCGATCTCCGCCGCGCCCCCGCTTCCCGGGAGACGGACGGTCGGCCGGTCGTACGGGCCGATCACCGTCGTATTGATGTTTCCGAAGCGGTCGACCTGCGCGGCGCCGAGGAATCCCACGCCGATGCGGCCGTTCTGCAGGAGGTATTGGAAGACATCGGCCATCCCGCAGACCATGAGCGAACCGGTCACGAGCGCCGGGTCGCCGATGGACACGGGCAGCCGCTCCGGCGCCGCCCCGATGGCCCCCGATTCGTAGATGAGAACGAGGCGCGGCGCGTGCGTGGCGCGCGCCAGGTTGCAGGCGAGGTTGGGCAGCCCGATTCCGACGAAGACGACGTCGCCATCGCGCAGCTCGCGCGCCGCGGCGACCGCCATCATCTCGCTGGCGGTGAAATCAGTAGCCGTAATTCACTCCCGCGCAGATGCGCGGCTCGGCGGTCAACCGTTCCGCCAGTGCCGGCTGCGCCGCGAGGTAGCCCGCTCTGTCGGCCACGCCATACACATACGTCTCGAGGTATTCCTCGAGCCGGCGCGGGTCGCGTGAGATCGCTTCCCAGCCGATGTAGAAGGCATTGTCGCGGTCGTAATACCCCTGCGCGTACGAGGGATGCGCGCCCCACGGCTCGACCACCACGGCGTCGACGGCGAATCCCGGCAGCACGGTTCGGTTGGGGTCGGCGCGAATCACCGCCGCATCGACGAGCTCCTCGACCACGACGATGACGCGGCGTGCCGCGAGCGCCGCTTCGCGCTGGACGCCCAGCAGTCCCCAGATCTGGGTATTCCCTTCCGCGTCGGCGCGCTGCGCGTGGATGATCGTGACATCGGGGTTGAGCGCGGGGACGGTGGCGAGGCGCTCACCGGTGTACGGGCAGGTCACGGACGCGATGCGCGGGTTGGCCTTCGGGAGGTCGGTGCCCGCGAAATCGCGCAGGGGCCAGAAGGGGAGGCCGGCCGCGCCCGCGCACAGGCGTGCGACCATACCGAAGTGGGAGTACTCCTCGATCTCGATGCGCGGCCCGGTGCCGGCGCCGTCGACGGCGCCTTCGACGGCGCGGCGAAAGGCGTGGAGCGAGCCTGCCCCGGGGTTGCCCGCCCAGGAGAACACGAGCTTTCGCGCGCACCCGGCCGCAATCATCTGATCGTAGATCAGGTCGGGGGTGAGCCGGCACAACGTCAGGTCGCGCCGCCGCTGCCGGATGATCTCGTGCCCGGCCGCGAAGCAGATGAGGTGCGTGAACCCCTCGATGACGATCGTGTCGCCATCGTGCACGAGCGCCGCGATGGCGTCGTGCAGCGTCGTGCGCTTCCCTACGCCGTGGCTTTCAGACACTCGTCGAGGATGGCGAGCCCCGTGTCGATGTCGGCGTCGTCCACGACGAGCGGCGGCGCGAGCCGCAGGGTGCTCTTGCCGCAGCCCAGGAGCAGGAGCCCGCGCTGGAACGCGGCGTCGATGATCGTCCGGACCGCGTCCGGGTTCGGGGTGCGCGATGCGCGGTCGGTGACGAGCTCGAGACCGATCATGAGACCGAGACCGCGCACGTCACCGATCGCCGGATAGCGTTCCGCGAGGCGCCGGACCCCCGCCATCATGCGGGCGCCGCGCGCCGGGACCAGCGGCAGGAGCTCGTGCTGCACGATGTCGAGTGTGGCGAGCGCGGCGGCGCACGCCACCGGATTCCCACCAAACGTCGACCCGTGCGCGCCCGTGCCCCACCGCATCACCGATTCCGACGCGATGATGGCGCCGAGGGGGAGCCCGGACGCGAGCCCCTTGGCGGTCAGCAGAATGTCGGGCACGACTCCGACCTGCTCGGCCGCGAACATCGTTCCGGTCCGGCCGATCCCGCACTGGATCTCATCGAAGACCAGCAGGATCCCGTGTGCGTCGCAGAGCGCGCGGAGCGCCGCCAGGTAGCCGGGCGGCGGTACGATGTACCCGCCCTCGCCCTGCACGGGCTCCACGAAGATCGCGGCCACGTCGGATGGATCGAGCTGGCGCGCAAAGAGGTCGCTCTCGATCGACGACACGCAATACAGCTCGCACGACGGGTACGTCTTCCCGAAGGCGCAGCGATAGCAGTAGCCGTAGGGAACGTGATAGACCTCGGGGAGCAGGGGGCCGAATCCCGCGTGCTGCCGCGATTTACTGGAGGTGAGCGACATGGCGCCGTAGGTGCGGCCGTGAAACGCACCATGAAAGGCAATGAGGCCCGCCCGGCGTGTCGCGTTACGCGCGATCTTGATGGCTCCCTCGACCGCCTCGGTCCCCGAGTTCGTCAGGAAGACGCGTTTGGCGCCGGTCCCGGGCGCGAGGCTCGCAAGCCGCTCGCAGACCGCAGCCATCGATTCGTAGTAGAAATCCGACCCGCAGATGTGCAGGAAGCGCGCGGCGGACTCCTGCACGGCGGCGACCACGCGAGGATGGGCGTGGCCCGTCGATGCGACGGCGATGCCGGCCATGAAGTCGAGGAAGCGGTTCCCATCGACGTCCTGCACCATGCTGCCCGACCCGCGCTCGACGACGAGCGGATACTCGCGCGCGTAGGAGGGGGAGGTCCAGGCGGCGTCGCGCGCCACTATGGCGCGCGCACGGGGGCCCGGCAGCGGCGTCACGATGCGCGGGTAGTCTTTCACGGCTGGTGGCATCGGTGGCTTCACCGGTGCCTCGCCACCGCCGGCACGGCGACGTCGTAGGCGATCTGGAGCCGAGCGACGATCTCGTCGATCTCGTCCTCATCGATCACGAAGGGGGGTGCCAGCAGCACGAGGTCTCCATGCGTTCCGTCGGCGTGACCGACGTTGGGCCACACGACCAGCCCCGCGTCGAGCGCCGCCTCCGTAAATGCCTCGGCCACCCGCGCGGCCCGCGGGAAGGGGGCACGCGTCTCGCGGTCCTCGACGAGCTCGATCCCCGCCAGCAGCCCGCGGCCGCGGACCTCCCCGATGTGGGGCAGCTCGGCCAGCGGCGCCAGCGCCGCGTGCAGCCGCTCGCCCATCCGGGCGGAGCGGGCGATCAGATCGTAGCGATCGAGATACGCCAGCGTCGCGACCCCCGCGGCGCAGGCGACCGGGTGATGCGAGAACGTCTGCGCATGGAGGAGCGCGCCACTGCCGCGCGCGAGAACGTCCACGATGCGCGCGGGCGCCACGACGGCGGACAGCGGTGCGTAGCCGCCGGCGATGCCCTTGCCCAGCGTCATGATGTCGGGCACGACGCCGTAGGGCTCGAGGGCGGACCACGTCCCCGTCCGGCCCGCGCCGGTCAGGACTTCGTCCGCGATGAACAGCACGCCGTGCCGGTCGCAGATCTCCCGCACGCGCCGCCAGTACGTGGCCCGCGGGACGCTGGCGCCGGTCGAGGAGCCACCGATAGGCTCGGCGATGAACGCCGCGACCGTCTCGGGGCCTTCCGCCAGGATCGCCGCTTCCAGCGCGTCTCCGGTGCACGCGGGGCACGGCTCCCCAACGCCGCGGCAGGGGCAGCGGTACGTCGACGGTGCGGGGACGCGGGGGACGGGAACCAACCAATCGGAGAATACGGTTCGGTAGCGTTCTCGAGCCGATGCCGACAGAGCGAGAAGGGTGCTGCCGTGATAGCTCGGGCTGAGGGCAAGGATCGTCGATTTCCCGGGCTGCCCCGACTCGACCCAATACTGGCGTGCCAGCTTGAGCGCGGCCTCGACCGCTTCCGACCCGCTCGACAGGATGTAGGCGAACTCGAGGTCGCCGCTCGCGCGCTCGGCCAGCGCCGCCGCAAAGGCTTCGACCGGATCGTGTGTGAACGCGGTCCCATTGACGTACGCCAGACGCGCCGCCTGCGCCGCCATCGCGTCGGCGATCTCGCTCACCCCATGGCCGATGTTGGCGACGAACGCGCCGCCGCAGGCGTCGAGGTAGCTCTTTCCCGCGGCATCGTACAGCAAGCACCCGGCGCCGCGCACGATGCGCGGATAGGAGCGCCGAAGGTTGCGGTAGAAGACAGCGGACGACGGGTACGCGTAGGGCACAGTTCGGAAAGCTACCGCGAGCCGCTACGGCGCGGCGAGCCGGTTGTACCGGGCCAGGACCGCGCGCAAGCGGTCGTGCGGGAGCGCCGGAACGCGCAGAGAATCCGCGCCGACCATCGTGGTCGCCGCGACGAGGGCGTTCACGATCGCTTCGTGCACGGCCTGCACGGTTGCCTCGAACAACGGGTCGATCCGTTCGTTGGGGAGCATCTGAAGCGGACGCGGGCCGCTCGTGTCGGCGGCATGCGGATTGGCCGTCGAGAAGGCGATGTAGATGTCGCCGGAAGAGTCGCCGCCCAGTCCTCCGGTGCGCCCGATCGCGAGGGACACGCGCTTGGCGATGCGCTTGAGCTGGTGCGGCAGCAGGGGCGCATCGGTCGCGACGACGACGATGATCGACCCCGCATCGCCATCGCGCGGAACGCCCGGCTTGTCGCAACTCCGGCGCGCCTCCTCGGCGGGCAGAGCCCAATGCCCGGCGAAGCAGGGCAGCGGATCCGGGATCTCCTTCCCGACCGGAACGCCCGCGATGGTGAGGAGCCGCCGGAGGCCGTAGTTGCACTGCACGAGCAC
>PLLD01000190.1 GCA_003141205.1 Gemmatimonadota bacterium | reverse complement strand
CTCGTCGAAGGTGATGGCCGAGAGGGCGGGGTCGCTGCTGGAGGGGAGCATCCCGGTCGGTCCGATCGAGCCGGCGACGTAGCGGGGGTGCTCGGGGGTCGCGAATTTGTCGCAGGCTGCGCGGGCGAGGCGGGCCGCGGCGACGTTGAGCTCGTGCGCTTTCTCTCCGATCCCCCATTCGGCGAGTCGGCGGGGCGTGGATTGGAAGGTGCAGGTCTCGACGACGTCGCACCCGACGGCGAGGAAGGACTCGTGGATGCCGCCGATGATGTCCGGGCGGGTCAGGACCAGGTTGTCATTGCACCCTTCCAGCGCCTTCCCGCCGAAATCATCGGCGGTGAGGTGGTGGCGCTGAATGTTGGTCCCCATGGCGCCGTCGAAGATCAGGACGTGGTGCGCGAGGGCTTCGAGATAGGATGTCGGCATGGTCACAAAAATCAAATGCCCGGTCGCTGAAGCGGCCGGGCAATGGGCGCTTTAGCGGTTTGTTTTACGTGGCCGCAAGTTGCGTAAATCACCACGGGTCGATCGGGATTGTCAGTGCAAGCTAGCCGTGAGGCCGGGGGGGGACAAGAGGTTAGAACGTCGTGCTCGAGACGGCGTGCGCACACAGCTGAAGGAGGATGTACGCGACGATCGGCGTGATGTCCATCATCCCGAACGGCGGGATGATGTGGCGTAGCGGGCGCAGGATCCACTCGGTCATGCTGTAGGACCAGCGCACCCACTTCGAGTAGGGTGAGACGCGGATCCAGGACGACGCGACGCGGACGAGGAGGGCGAGCTGCAGGACGCCGAAGATCCATTCGACGAGCACCCGCACCACGCCTGCCGGCCCGGCGGCGGACGCGGCGAAGAGATGCCAGAGGAGATCGCGCAGATACGTGAGCGCGCTCACGAAGACGATCCCGCCGATGACGATGATCGCGAACGCCCACCAGGGAGCGCTGGTCGGGGTGCCGCCGCCGCGGACGACGTGTCGCTCTATCGGAAGCAGCAGCGGGTCGACGACGGAGCGAATGGTGCGCGCGACGCGGCTGAAGGGGTTGATGCGCCGGGTCCGTACGAGCCAGTCGAGGGCGAAGACGATCGCCAGGATTGCTGCGCCCCAAAGGAGCGTGATGCGCGCGATCGCGAGGAGCGCGTCGAGCAGGGCGAGGGTCAGTTCCACGCGGCGCGGACGAGGGCGGCCAGGGCGTCGGCATCCATCGGCGCGGCGAGGGCGACCCCGNNGCGTGCATATCGCCGGCGGACGAGCGCATCGGCCGTGGCGCGGGCGGCTGCCATGCCAGGCTTCGCGGGAACGACGTACACGCCGCCCAGCTCGAGCCACACGATCGCCGCGGGGGAGTAGCGGAGCCGAGGGCCAAACGCCGTGGTCGCCCACGCCGGGGAGGTCGTGGTCGTGGTATCGACCCAGGCCGGGCGTGTGGCGTCGAGCGGCATCGATTTCGGCGCCACGACGTAGAACGTCACCGGTGTAGCGCTGGAGTCGACTACGCGGCGCAGCTCGTACGCGCTCGAGTCGAAGGGAAGCGGCCGGTCGCGGACGGGGGTGCTGTGGAGGGCGCGGAGGTCGTAGCTGAGCACAGCGGGCGGGGTGAGCACCGATTCGTACACGTAGTACAGGGTGTCTATGTTGCGGCGCCCGCCGGTTGTCACGATGCCGACGGTTCCCGGTCCGGGGAGGGGCACCTCGTGTCCGGTCGTGTACCCGCCGCCCGACGGGGAGACGAGTCGCAGGGTCGTACGCCCCTCGTCGAGATAGGTTGCCGCGAGGCGTCCGGCGGCGATCCGGGCGCTCACGAGGGGGTAGGTGGCTTCGGGGAGGGGGATCCGCACGTCGCCGGCGCGTGGCTCATCGCTATTGAGGCCGACGACGTGGCCCAGCGGGGCGAAGCGGTCGCTCCAGATGTAGAATCCCGAGCCGAAATTCCCGGCGAAGACATACCGGCCGTCGAGATCATCAAACAGCTTCACCGGGGGCGCATCGATAATCGGGTGGTCCGCATCGTCGAGGTCGATGAAGAGGAGTCGTGTGCGCGTGTCCCCGGCGCGGGTGGCCGTGATGACGGCGTAGCGTCCTCCGTCGGACAATTCGGTGTGGGCGCTGGCGCCTGGCCCGTCGGGACTCTGGTAGAGGAGAAGGTCGGCTTTTCCGGGGTGGCGCGCCCAGTGGTAGTAGATCTGCGCCGGGTTCGCGACGCTCGTATAGAAGAATCCTTTCTCGTTGTACGTCCAGACGCGGTGCGACGCGACGGTCGACGGCAGCGAGTCGGCGCGCGCGCGCGGATCGCGCGGTGGGCCGGGCGGCAGTGCGGAGGGGGGGAGCGCGGGGGTATCGGCGGGGGCGATCGACAGAGCGCCGAGGCGGGCGACGATGTGGGCGCGCGTGGTATCGGGCGTGGTGCGGCGATCGGCGACCCGGAACCCGGCGGAGGGCGTCGGGTTTGCGGTCGCTGTCAGCAATGTTAGGGCGACCGCTAGCACGAGCATGGGGGAATGATGCCCGGCCGCGCTGCCATTCGCGAGTCAGGTACGGGGTTAACCGTTACATATCGGTCACGATGCCTTTGTAGCGCCATGGGAAATTTCCTTGGATAGGTAATTGGCAGGACTGAGTTAGTGGTAGGGCAGGGTGACTGGCTTTCCGTGCGCTTCGGGCACTTGAGCAGAATTCGATGATTGATGGAATCTCGAAATGGCCATATCTTAGGCACTCGAAGACGGGACGACAGTTCCGACCGCACGCGCATCCATAAGGGCCTTTCTGGGCCTGCGAAATGGCAAACCCGGCGAAAGCCGGCGACGCAAAGCTTGGAGGCTAAAGCCCGGACCTCTCCGCGGCCACGCCGATCCGGCTACCGAACAGGACAGGAGTGGCCGCATGCGTTCCCCATTGGTTCTAATGGTTGCCGCGCTTGGCGCAGTCAATTGCGCTCCGAGCTCGTCGCCGGCCACGGCGCCGGCCATGGGGCTGACCGATGCGGCCATCGGCATTGCCGGCCGGCCACCGCTGCGTGTCGTCACGCTGACTCCGGCGCCCATATCAGGCCCGATTGGCGACTCCGTCATCGTCACGGCGCGCGCCACGGACGCACGAGGTCACACGGTGTCGAGCCCGAGTGTCACCTGGTCGACTCGGGATACGACGGTCGCGACCGTGTCGGCCACCGGCGTGCTGCACCTGCGCAGGAAGGGGTCGACGCAGCTTCTTGCGACTGCGTCCGGGATCACTGATTCGGCGGCGGTGGCTGTCGGAGCTACCACCGCGGCGTCGAGCCCCACGACCGGGGCCTCGATCGTGGCGTCCGTGCACCTCTCGGCGACGACGGCTACGTTGACGCAAGGGGACACGACGACTCTGACGGCAACGGTTCGCGACACTGCCGGCGCCGCGATGTCCGGCCAGACTGTCACGTGGTCAACGTCGAACGCGGGTGTAGCCAAGGTGAAGGCTTCGACAGCGAAAGGCGCGCTCATCACCGCTATTGCAGCAGGGTCGGCGGTCGTTACGGCGTCGAGCGGCGGGAAGTCGGCAACGGCGACGGTAACCGTCTCCTCGCCCAAGCACGTGGTGACCGGAGGCGAGACCGCCAAGTCCGCCGATGGATTCGTCGAGACGATCGGCGTGGCGACACATATCAGCTACGCGTCGGCTGCGACCTACGCCACCGTGCTCAGGCCGCTGCTTATTCAGTCTGGTGTGCGGTACATCCGCGACGGCGCGGTTGGCGTGAGCGCCCAACTGAATGAGTTGGCGACACACGGCATTCATTCGACAGTGGTGATGGACCCCCGCATCGGCATCAACCCGGCGACGGTCGTCGACTCCATCATCACGCCGGTCCTCAACTCGATCATCGCGGTCGAGGGACCGAACGAATGGGACCTGAAGCCGGATCTCAAGTGGGAGGGGCAGGCGTTCCCGGCGGGCGAGCGGTCGTTCCAATCCGAGCTCTATACGGCTGTAAAGAGCGCTTCCAACTCAGCCATCCGCGATCTGCCGGTCCTTGCACCGTCGCTGGGGCGTCCGGGAAATAGCTCGATCCTTGGCAGCGTCCCCTGTGACGAAGGGAACTTGCACAGCTATCAAGGTGGAAGTTTGCCCGATGACCAGCTGACGACGCGGTGGATCCCGAGCGCGTTGCCGGTGAGCGGCACCAAGCCGATCGTCGTGACGGAGACTGGATACAACTTCGCGGTGGGGGTCGGGGCCGCGGGGCAACCAGGCGTCTCGGCGGCCGCGGCGGCAAAGTACGCGCCACGCGTCTATCTCGAATACTATAACCATGGGATCGCGCGGACCCATCTCTACGTGATGTATCCCGATGCCCAGTGGGGGCTCATCGATCAGAATGGCAGGCCGCGTGCCCCCTACTACGCGATCCAGAATACGATTTCGCTCTTGAGCGACCCGGGCAGTCATTTCACGCCGGGCGCGCTGAGCTACAGCATCGATGGTGCCCCGTCGACGCTGCATCATACGTTGCTGGAGAAGCGAGACGGACGATTCTATCTGATCCTGTGGCTGAACGCCTCCAGCTTCAACACCTTCACGCACACCGATCTCAGCGCCGAGAGCCCCGTGACCATCAGTTTTCAGACTCCGGTGAGCCGCGTCAAGACGTATCTGCCGTCGCAATCCTCGGATGTGCAATCGACGGTGGACGCTCCCACGTCGATGTCGGTGAACGTACCCGACCAGGCGCTCGTCCTCGAGATCACGCCGAAATAGAAAGTGCTCATCGGGCGCATCCAGCGGGTCGGCCGGCGGGACTCCGGTCTACAGCGTCGCTTGGTCGAGTCGAGAGAAGATGATGTCGGTATCCTCCAGGATTCGCCCGGCCAATCGCTGTGGCGCCTGATACGGTGCTCGATCGACGTAGCTGCTCGACCGATAATCATTGGCAATCCGGTACGCCTTGAAGCCGGCTCTGCCGAATAGGTCGAGGATGTCATCGGGGCTTCGTTGCAACAGCTCGAGGCGGCTTGGGCTTATCTCGATGACGAATTCGGCGTCCGGCCGAGTCTGCGGCAGATACGGGGCAAAGCCGT
>PLLD01000220.1 GCA_003141205.1 Gemmatimonadota bacterium | reverse complement strand
CTCTGCCGAATAGGTCGAGGATGTCATCGGGGCTTCGTTGCAACAGCTCGAGGCGGCTTGGGCTTATCTCGATGACGAATTCGGCGTCCGGCCGAGTCTGCGGCAGATACGGGGCAAAGCCGTGGATGACGAACCATTCGGCGCCCTCGACGTCGATCTTGAACAATCGGGTGCCCGCGATCTCCGCGTCCGAAAGAATGGCTGCCAGCGGTCGTGCGCCAATCGTGCCTACGCACGCAAGACCGGGCTGGCCGAGAACGCTGGTCTTGCCGCTACTCCCGAGAGGACCTTCATATAGTTGCAATTCGCCTTCGCGATCGGAAACCGCGACATTCACCGATCGAACGTTGCGGGCGTCGTTCAGCGACAGATTGCGGGCCAGGTCGCGGAAGGTTCTCGGGGACGCTTCAATCGCGACGACGTGACCGGAGGGTCCGACGAGTCGTGCAGCAAGCAGCGCGTAATATCCTATGTTGGCGCCGATGTCTACGAACGTGTCGCCGGAGCTCAATTGTTGCGTGATCCAGGTCGACAGATTCGGTTCCCAGATCCCGAAATAATAGACGTACCGGCCCAGAAACTCGACGGTGTTTCCGCGCAGCACGAAGCCATACGTCATTCGTGCGGTGAAGGTCCACGATCCACGAGAGAGCGGGTCGCCGACCCATCGCCAGAATAGCCGCTTGAAGCGGTCGCTCGGCGCCGAGCGAAGGATGCAGCGTACCAACGGCGCGGCCACGCCAACGACAGGTCCGATGAACGGCCGCATGGGTCGCAAGAATTCGGTGACGGTCGATTTCGCCACGCCGTCTACCTTGCGACTCCCACCATGACGCGTCCGCGAAAAGGGTTACGTGATTCGTCAGGCATCGGTTCGCGGGCCGCACCGCGCCATCCTGACGCATACTTTTCGGCTGCCTGCACGGCCCCCGTTTCCGGGTAATCTATCCGTACGAGTTCACTCCACCACCTTCCTGGCCCGCCGCCGTCGGATGCGTTCAGCCCAGTCATGCTAGTCGCTCACCCCGTTCGCGACCTGCGCCGGTGACGATGACGGTGCCAGGGTCCATCCGGCGCGCGCTATCGGGGCGCACTCGCGCGGGGGCGACCGCGCAAACTTTCTTGACGCAGATCGCGATCCTCGGCGTCAACGTCATTACCGGGATCATCACGGCACGCCGGCTGGGCCCCGATGGCCGCGGCGAGCTGGCGGCGATCCTGCTCCCCGGCGTGATCGCGAACGCGATGACACTCGGCATGCCATCCGCCGTGACGTACTTGTTCCGGCGGCATCCCGACGCGCGTCGCGCGCTCTTCACGGGCGCGCTGGCGATCTCGCTCGCCCTCGGGATTCTCGCCGCGTTGGTTGGATTCGTCGTCGTCCCGCACTGGTTGCATCAATATCCGGCGCAGGACATCCGGGTTGCGCAACTCCTCATGCTCGTCGCTCCCGTAACGCTCGCAACGATGGTTGTCGCGTCGGTCCTTGCCGTCGAGGGAGATTTTACCGCGGCCAATCAGACGCGGTATCTGGTCCCGGCACTGACGCTCGCGGCGTTGCTCGTGTGCTGGGCCACTGGACACCTGACCCCGATTGCCGCCGCGTTCGCCTACGGTCTGCCATCGATCCCCGTGCTCTTGTTGCGCGTGGCCCCATTGTGGCGCCAGTTTCGCCCCGGACGCGGGGGGCTGCGCCACTCGACGCGGTTGTTGCTGAACTACGGGGCTCGCTCCTACGGAATCGATCTCGTCGGCACGTTCTCCGTGCAGGTCGACCAGGCTCTCGTGGTCGCCTTTCTCTCGCCCGCCGCGATGGGAACGTACGCCGTCGCGCTCAGCGCATCGCGCGTCCTCAACGCGCTGCAGGGGTCGATCGTGACCGTTCTTCTTCCCTCCGTCGCCGGGCGCCCCGTCGCCGATGTGGTCGCGCTGACGACACGCGCGGCCCGGGTCTGTACGGCGCTCGGCGCGCCCGTGGCGGCCGCCATTGCTGTGGCGGGGCCGCTCGCAATCCGCGTCATGTATGGGGCGAGATTTGCCGGCGCCGTGCCTGTTTTTCGCATTCTGCTCGTCGAGGTCGTGTTGGGTGGAGCGACGTGGATTCTGGTCCAGGCCTACATGGCCGTGGGGCGCCCCGGCATCGTCACGACGCTCCAAACGTGCGGGCTCGCACTCAGCATCCCGTTGATGGTGGTGCTGGTTCCGCGATTCGGCCTTGTCGGGGCGGCGCTTGCCTTGCTCGTATCGACGTCCGTCCGCCTCCTCCTGACATTGGCGGGATATCGCCGACTCCTCAAAGTTTCCATCCCGCAGCTCATGGTGTCCGTGGATGATGTCCTTCTCGTGTGGCGACGGTTCGTAGGCGTGGACGAGCAGCTGCGGCAGGAGGTGTGACCGTCGGAATGGTTCCCCCGACGTACGGCCGGGGGGGGCGGCGCGCCCGGCGGACGCTGTTGCGCGACGCCCCGCTATTCGCGCTCGCCGGAGTGACGGCGCTCGGCGCGGCTGGAATCGGCGGCGGGCTAGCGCGTATCGCGTTTGCGACAACTGCGGTAGTCACTGGAGTGATCTACTACCGGTCGTCACCCGAGCGATACGTCCTCTTCACCCTCTGGATGTGGATCCTCTGTCCGATGGTGCGCCGCATGGTCGACCCGCGCGCGGGATACGATCCGCAGAATGCGATCTCGATTACGCCCCTCGCCGTCAGTGCTATCGCCGCCGCTGGCGTTTTTCAACGGCTCCCGCGACTCCTTCGCCGATCGTATGCGCCTTTCCTCCTCATCGGCGCGGCGCTTCTTTACGGCGCGATCGCGGGGATCCTGCGCAACGGCGTGGCGGGAACGCTCTATACTCTCGGCCTATGGCTCGTCCCGGTCGTATTTGGCTTGTACATCGCGCTCGAGTGGCATCGATACGACGCCGTTCGCCGAGCATTTGTGCGCTTCGCTCCGGTGGCCGTTCTGGTGATGGGGGTCTACGGCGTCATTCAGTGGGTGCGCCCGTGGGCGTGGGATGTACAATGGCTGATCGACACGCGAACGACGACCAGCTCGTTCGGTTCCCCCGAGCCGTACGGCGTCCGAGTCTTCAGCACTCTCAACGGACCGGCGGCGTTCGGGATCGTCATCGGCGCCGCATTGCTCCTGCTGTTCGCCCGGCCGCGTCCGGCCCATGCAGTCGCCGGCGCGGCGGGGGGCGCGGCATTTCTTCTCTCGTTGTGCCGTACCGCATGGGTCGCGTGGGTCATTGCCGCGATCGCATATGCGGCCACGCTGGGGGGTCGGACACGGCTCCGAATCCTCGTCGTTGGTGTCGGACTCACGCTTGCGATCGGCGGCGTAATCATCGCCGTCCCCCTGGTGCCGGCCAACCGCTTCACCGACATCATCACTCGTCGTGTACAGACCATTACCAATCCGACGGAGGACGCGAGTCTGACCGCGCGTCAAAGCAGCTTGGGAGACTACGTCAGCGCCATCCTCGATCGACCCCAGGGTTATGGATTGGGGTCGACGGGACTGGGCACCGGACTGGCCGGCACCAGCGAGGGCGGAGCCGTGCGGGATTTCGACAACGGGGTTCTCGAGGCCTTTTACTCACTTGGACTGGTTGGTGGGCTCTGTTGGATGCTGGGCCTCGGTCTCCTCGTATTTCGGCATGTCGCGCGACGCTTTCCGCCGAGTGATCGCTTCGCCAACGTGGCGCGCGCGATGGTGCTGTTTTGCCTCGTGGCCTACGGCTCGACCAACTCCGCGGCTGGCGTCGGAGGAATCTTTTTCTGGAGCGGGATCGGCTTGTGCATGGCGGCCCGCGAGTGGGCGGCTCACCGAAACGCGGGGCCCGCGAATGCTCACGCGACGTCGAGCGTGCACGATACAACGCAGAGGATCGCCGCGCGTATTGCGAGCCGCCGCGGGCAGCCTACGCGTCCTGCGTAGGACACGCCGGCCGAGGATACCGACCGGATTAGTCTGCACCGCGTTGCGCTGGATGGTTGGCCGCCGTCAAGTAAGTAACGGGCCGCCATTATGGAGGCATTCATCCCATCAACCACGAGTTGAGCACCGCCCAACTTCAGCTCGGCCGGTGGTAAACAGGCGTTTGCCAAATCGAAAAACTTTGGCGCCAAGGGCTGTACAACACGCGTAGATGCAATACTTTGTGGTGGAGGAGACCCGTCCGGCTCCTCATCACAAACAGGTCGGGTGGCGCCGCTCTCGCTCCTGAGCACTTGCCCGGGGGAGTTGCCGTGTCGAAGCGAGTCATGCCGTACCTCGATCGTCGAACGGGCGGGGATCACATTCGATTATAGGACAGCGATGGCGCTGGTCCCACTAGACTCTGAATTTGACGACACCACTTTCTCGCCCCCTCGGCTAACAGCCGGGCCGCGTGATGAGGAGATCGGCGTGCGCGACGCCTGGCGCGCACTGCGGCGCCACCCGTTCATCGTCGTTCTCGCAATGCTGCTGGCACTCGGCGCCGGAGCGGCGTACGTCCGGCTCCGTCCTCCGGTGTATGAGCTCTCGACGCTGCTGCGGATAACGGGTCGCCCGGTCGGCGTCACGACCGTCATTGCGTCGCCCGTAGACGAAGTTGTCGCGACCGATATGGCCGTCGTCGGGAGCCGTGCGCTCGCTGATGGCGTCGTCGAGGACGTCGGCCTGCAGGTTGATGTCGTCAAGCCGCTACGAGTCCTGCGCAGCCAACTTGTCAGTGGGGTCCAGTGGTCGCGCGCCGCGGATTCGGCCACAGTGCAGCTGGTGCGGCGCGCGGATGGTCGCTTCGTGGTCGCGGCGCCGGGCGCAGCGGCAAATCGCACCGTCGGTCCGGGCGACACCGTCGACATCGGCGGCCTGCGGTTCGAGCTCGCCCCGACGGCGGCCAACTACCCGGAGTTCACCCTTCGCCTGCAACGATTCGACCAGGCGGCCGCCGACCTGCAGACGACGCTCCGTATCCTGCGCCCCGACCGTGAAGGGGATGTGATACGTGTCATGCTGCGCGGCCCCGATCCGGAGGTCGCGCGCGAAGCTCTCAACGCGCACGCAGCCCGGTTCATGGCGTGGCGACAGAACGTGCTCACCGCGGAGGCGCGCAACCGCGCGAAGCTCCTCCGCCACCAACTCGACACGCTCTCGGCGCAACTGTCGGTTGCCGAAGACCAGCTCCGCGTCTTTCAGCAGAATACCCAAGTGGTCGATCCGGCGGCCGAGGCGAGCAGCGACGTCACGCGTCTCGCGGAGATGCAAGCCGAGCGCAGAACGGTGGAAACCGAGCGTTCCGCACTTGCGCACATGCTGGCCGAGACCAAGAGTGCGTCCGTGGGGCCTCTGAAGCCCGGTGAGTCCTCGCCATTTGCGAATCTGGTGGCATTCCCGACGCTGCTGCGCAATCCGGCGACGGGCCAGTTCCTCGCCGCGCTCGAGACGACGGAGGAGGAGCGTGCGCAACTGCTCGAGCGCCGCACCATGTCCGACCCCGACGTGCAGATCCTTACGGCGCGCATCCGCGATACGGAGGAGCGTCTCCATCAGATCGTCGTTACCTATCTCGAAGGCCTCACGCAGCAGGAAGCGGCGCTCGACGTCTCGATCGCGGGCTTTAATAAGCAGATGCGCGATGTCCCGCAACGGACCATCACCTTCGCTCAGCTGGATCGGAAACCGAAGGCCCTGTCCGATCTCTACGCGCTCCTACAGACCCAGCTCAAAGAGGCGGAGATCGGGGAGGCCGCCGTCGATCCCACGGTGCAACTCGTGGACTCGGCCACGGCCCCGACGAAGCCCTTTGCGCCGCGACCGCTGTTCGATACCGCGATAGCGCTGATCGGCGGCGTGCTGCTCGCCCTCCTTCTCGTGGTCGGGCGGGAGCAGATGGACCCGATGCTGCGTACGCGAGCCGCGGTGCAGGCGGTGCTCGATGCGCCCGTGCTCGGGCTCATTCCGCACATTCGTGTCCCGCGGCGGCGCATGTCACCTCTGCCCGCCCGCCTGCACCGGAGCGAGCCCACCTTCGCCAGCGATGCAGCTCCACTGCCTGATTCGCTCGTCGCGACACCTCCGTACAGCAGCCCGGCGGTTCGCAAGAAGCGGGTGGTGGCGGCGACGACTCGCGTCCTGGATCCGAAGGGCCGCGCGGCGGCCACGGAAGCGTTCGCGCGTCTGCATACGAACATTCAAGTACGGGAGTCGGGGGAGATCGTGAAGACCGTCGTCCTCACGAGCGCTCTGACAAGCGAGGGGAAGACGACGAGCGCGACCAATCTCGCTCTGTCCGTGGCGCAACGGGGACAGCGCGTCCTGCTCATCGATGCCGATCTGCGCCGCGGCGCCATCCACGCGGCGTTCGGTGTCGATCGCTCGCCGGGACTGACCTCCGTGCTCCAGGACCCGGCGTCGTTCGATGACGCCGTCCGCATCTTCGAGGTCGCGGGCGCTGCTGTCCCCATCCACGTGCTCACGTCCGGACCGCTCGTGGCGAATCCGGCGGCTCTACTGGCCTCCGACGCCATGCGCAATCTCCTCCGGCGCGCGGATGCCCGGTACGATCTCGTCGTGATCGACTCGCCGCCCATTCTGGCCGTGGGCGACGCCGCCATTCTCTGCGGCCTCGTGGATGGGGTCGTCGTGGTCGTCCGGGCAGGCGCGACTCCGTGTGATGCCCTCACGTACGCGACGGAACAGCTCCGGTTGGCGCGCGCTCCGATCGTCGGGGCGATTCTGAACGACGTGGACTTCCGCCGCGCGACGGCGTACGACTCGATGTTCCGGTATTACGGTAACCCCGGCGTCTACGCGACCGCAGTGGGCGACGAATTCGCAGAGCCCAAGGGATGACGGCACCGTCCCCGCGGACCCCTCCCAAGCCGGGCCCCGCGCCCGGCAAACCGCGCCGCGGGCGCAGTGCCGCCGAGGCGCAGCTGGAACTTGCCGAGTTGGGGCGGCGCGTGCATCCAAGTCGCGGATCGCGTGCGCGCGCGACCTCGCGCGCGCACGCGGATGTCGAGGTGCCCGTTCGGTCGGCCGAAGGTCAGGTGGACTTCTTCGATCGCGAGGATCTGGCGCGGGCCGTCGAACAGGAGCCGTTTCCGATCGTGGCTCAACGTCGGGCCGTGGCCGCCCTGCGCAGTCATTTTGCGCGCGACCTCATACGAAAAGCGACGCTGGTCGCCGGCGATCTGGCCGTCGTGTTGCTCATGCAAGTCACCTTCCGCGCCGTCCGCGAGTCGGGACTCCTGGGCACCGCGATCGGGCAATTCTCCCGCACGTTGTTGCCGCCCGGCACGTTGCTCTCCTATCAACTCGTGATCGCTCTCGCGTGTGGCTTTCTCGTCGCGGGAGTATATGTGACCCGGCCCAAGGGGCGCGGAGAGCAGCGGCTCGTGCTCGGCACGGCCGTCGCGTTCGGATTGATATTCTGGCAGCAAGCCTGGCGTCACCTCGATGCCGTGCGATCGGTGGCTCTTCTGGCGGCGTTCTGCTTCGTAAGCGGGGCGCTCCTGCTCGAGCGGAGATTGCTGGCGCGGTGGTTGATCAGCGCGAAGCCCGGGCGCGGTCGAACGCTCATCGTGGGTACGGCAGAGGATGCACGTGCGCTCTGCGAGCGCGACGCGGCGGAGAATCGAGGAGTCGATCTCGTCGGGTACGTTCCGCTGAACGGCTATGGCGACCCGTCTCCTCTCGGTCTCGTTCAGGACTTGACGGCGATCATTGCCGATCACGAGATCGACACGGTCATCATGTGCGGGGAGCGAGCCGCCGAGCCGTCGGCGACGCACCTGGTATGGATAGCGGAGGACGCGGGGTGCCGGGTTCTTTTGATGCCGAGCCCCGTCCTGGCCCACTTCCAGCCGGAGATTTCGTGGCAGTGCGGCATTCCCCTGGTCCAGCTCACGCGCCCAGGTCTTCGCGGCGGTCAGCTCGCGCTCAAGCGTGCCGGCGACATCGTCGTCTCGCTCTGCCTCATCGTAACGCTCGCACCGCTGTTGATGGTGCTCGCCGCGGTTGTGCGTCTGACATCTCCCGGCCCGATCATCTTCCGGCAGATCCGGGTCGGAGCCGGTGGACGCCAGTTCGCGATGTACAAGTTTCGCAGCATGGTCGACGACGCTGAAGCCAAGCGTGTCGACCTCATGGACCAGAGCGTGTACGCCGATGGCCGACTCTTCAAGGTGCTCGAAGATCCGAGGGTCACGGAGTTCGGCGCGTTTATGCGACGAACCAGCCTCGACGAGCTGCCACAGCTCTGGAACGTCTTGCGGGGTGACATGTCGTTGGTCGGTCCGCGTCCGCCGCTGCCGTCGGAAGTGGCGTTGTACGAGGAGCACCACTACGCCCGGTTCCACATGAAGCCAGGCATGACCGGACCATGGCAGGTCGGCGGGCGTAATCGAGTGGTCGAGTTTCAAGATGTGGTGCGTATCGAGACGGAGTACATGCGCAACTGGAGCATTTCGAAGGATTTCGCGATTCTTGTGCGCACGGTCCCGGCGGTCGTACACTCGACCGGGGCGGTGTGACGGCCGAGTACGACCACTCTGGTGGGGCCGATCGATCGCTGCGCACACTGCACGTCGGAACCGATTGGTTTCCGGAGCGACCCGGCGGATTGGCCCGTTACTTCTTCGAACTGTGGCGGCACCTCCCAGCCGCCGGTGTGGGCTTCCGCGGTCTCGTCGTCGGCTCGTCAGCGGTGGGTACGGCCTCCGGGGGAACCGTCACCAGCTTCTCACCCGTATCGGCCCCTCTGATCGCGCGCTTGTGGCGGGCTCGCCGCGCGGCGGCAGATGCTCTTCGCTCGGATCCGCAGGCGCTCCTCGTCTCCCACTTCGCCCTCTACACCTTTCCCTTCGGTGGACCTCGTGGCGGCAAGCTCCGCCGTCGTCCGTTGGTCGTCCACTTCCAGGGTCCGTGGGCCCTCGAAGGAACGGCTGAGCGCGGCTCACGGACGCGCGCGCTCGTGAAGCATGCGGTCGAGCGGGCCGTCTACGATCACGCAACGGTGTTCGTCGTGCTGTCCGAGGCGTTTGGGCGCATTCTCGTCGAGCGGTATGACGTGCCGAGAGATCGTATTCGCGTTATCCCCGGTGGCGCCGATGTCGATCGATTCGCGGACGTTCCATCCCGCGCGGATGCCCGCCGCGCGCTCGGCTGGCCGGCCGATCGCCCGATCGTGCTGACGGTACGTCGCCTGGTGCGGCGCATGGGGCTGGACACGCTGGTCGAGGCGGCGGCCTCGATCCGGCGGGCGATCCCGGACGCGCTCGTCATGATATGTGGTGCCGGCAGGCTTCGGGCGGATCTCGAGCGGAGCATCGAAGCGCAGGGCCTGGCGGACGGCGTGAGGCTCGCCGGCTTCATCCCCGACGACAAGCTGCCTCTGGCCTACCGTGCCGCCGACCTCTCGGTCGTGCCGAGCGTGGCCCTCGAGGGCTTCGGCCTCGTCGCGGCGGAATCGCTGGCTGCCGGGACCGCCGTCATGGTGACGCCAGTAGGCGGTCTCCCGGAAGTAGTCGCCGGGCTCGCGCCCCAGTGCGTGTTGGCGGGAACGAGCGCCAACGATCTGGCCGAGGGCATCGTTGGGGCTCTAACGGGTATGATTGCCCTGCCGACGGCGGATGCGTGCCAGCGTTTCGCGCGCGAGCGCTATGCCTGGCCCACGATTGCCCGGCAGCTTCGCGATGTCTACGCCGGTGCATACGCCGGCGCCGGTCCGTGAGCCCCAGGTGACGCGGGCAGAAGGCAAGCCCCGCGTGCTCTTCATCGATCACACTGGCGCCCTGGGCGGCGGTGAGATAAGCCTCCTCCCGATCGTACAGGCGTATCGGGCCTGCAGCCGCGTGATGCTATTCTCCGACGGCCCGTTCCGGACGGCTCTCGAGAGCGCGGGCGTTGGGGTCGACGTGTTGCCGTCCGGTCGTGCGCTGTTGAGCATCCGGCGTGAGAGCCGCGTGCCGTCGGCCCGGGCTCTAATGGGCGGCGTCGCACTCGCGCGGAGGGTCGCCGGCGCGAGTCGCGGATACGATGTGATCTATGCCAACTCCCAGAAGGCGTTCATTATCGGTGCCCTTGCCGCCGTGTGGGCACGGCGCCCCGTCATGTGGCATCTCCGCGACATCCTGGACAGCGAGCATTTCAGCTCGCTGAATATCCGCGTCGCTGTCGCGCTTGCGAACCACGCGGCCGATCTCGTGATATGCAATTCACAGGCGACCGCTGACGCGTTCGTCCAGCAGGGAGGGGATCGCACGCGTGTTCGCGTCGTGTACTCGGGAGTCGTTGCGCAGCCCTTCCTCGCAGTGAGTGACGACGCGGCGCGGGCCGCGCGCGCGAATTGCGTTCCGGGCTCCGGCCACGTCGTCGGTCTCTTCGGCCGCCTCGCGCCATGGAAGGGGCAGCATGTCGCCATCGAAGCCATCGGTCAGATACCCGGGGTTCATCTCCTGCTCGTCGGAGGAGCATTATTCGGCGAGGACGCCTACGAGGCCCGGCTGCGTCAACGGGCCGATGAGCTGGGGATCGCCGATCGGGTGCATTTTCTCGGGGTTCGAAATGACGTGCCCACGCTCATGCGGGCGGTCGACGTGATCGTGCACACGTCCGTCTCAGCCGAGCCATTTGGACGCGTCATCGTCGAGGCGATGCTGGCGGCGCGCCCGGTCATCGCGACTGCTGCCGGCGGCGCCATCGAGATCGTGGTTGATGGCGAGACGGGCGTACTGGTACCGCCAGGCGATTCCACGGCGCTTGCTATGGCTGTGCGCAAGCTTCTTAGCGACGCGTCCCTGCGGAACCGCATGGGGTCGGCGGGGCGGGATCGGGCGCTCGGTCATTTCGAATCGGGCGCGATGGTGCGCGACGTCGAGTGCGCCGTCGCGGAGGTGGTAGCGAGGTGAAGGTCGCTCTGGTGCACGACTATCTCAATCAAGCCGGCGGTGCCGAGCGCGTCCTCGCGCAGCTGCACAGGCTCTTTCCCGATGCGCCGATCTACACGACGATACTCGACCGGAACGTGCTCTGGCCCGGGCTCCGCGACGCGGACATTCGGACATCCTGGATGCAGCACCTGCCCGGAATTCTGCGACATCACCGCGTCTATCTGCCCTTCTATCCCGCGACGATCGAGGGATTCGATCTCAGGGAGTACGACCTGGTGATCAGCAGCAGTAGTGCGTTCGCGAAGGCGGCCATACGGCGCGAGGGTGCGTGTCACATCTGTTATTGTCATGCCCCGATGCGTTTCGTGTGGGACTATGACCGATATGTCGAGCGTGAGAACCTCGGTCGCGTCCGGGAGCTGATCCTCGCCCCAGTCATTCTCCTCTTGAGGCGGTGGGACGTGCGGACAGCCCGGCATCCAGACGTCTACGTCGCAAACTCGTCGACGGTGGCGCGCCGTATCGCGACCTACTACGGACGGGAGAGTGACATCGTCTTCCCGCCGGTGGATCTGGAGCGGTTCGCCGCGTCCGCGGTGCTCGATGACTATTACCTCGTCGTCTCGCGTCTCGTCGCATACAAGCGTGTCGATCTTGCCGTTGCCGCGTTTAACCAGCTCGGACGGCCGCTTCTCATCATCGGCGATGGTCCAGACCGAGGAGCTCTCATGCGTCTGGCACGTCCCAACGTGCGATTCATGGGGCGGTTGCCGGACGCCGAGGTCGCCAGGTATTACGCGCATTGCCAGGCGGTCGTTTTCCCGGGCGAAGAGGATTTCGGGATCACTGCGCTCGAGGCGAACGCGTCGGGCCGACCGGTCATCGCCTACGGGCTAGGTGGGGCGTTCGACACGGTGATCGATGGTGAAACGGGGATCCTGTTTCGGGAGCAGACGGTGGCATCACTCTGCAGCGCAGTGGCGCGCTGCGATGCGGTCTCCTGGAATTCAGCTCTCCTGCGCGAACATGCGGAGCGCTTCAACGAAGCGGCGTTTGCCGCGGGGATCACCGCCGCGATCGAGCGGGCGATGCGAATGGCGCGTCCCCGGATGGGGTTGGCCGGCGCAGCATGAGTGGTCCGTCCGATCGGCCCATGCGCGTCCTGCACGTGCTCAATCATGTGCGCGCAGTGGGCAATGGCATCGTCAACGTAGCCGTGGATCTCGCCTGTACTCAGGCGGACGCAGGACACACGGTGGCGATCGCGTCCGAGGGCGGGGAATACGAGGCCCTGCTCGATGGGTACGGGGTACGGCACTACCGTTTGCCGCATCGAGGGGGCGGCGGTGTCCTGGCGCTCCCCGGACGCATGTCGAACGCGATCGCGGATTTTGCGCCCGAGATCGTCCACGCGCACATGATGACCGGCGTCGTGCTTGCACGCCTACTCCAGCGCGGGCGGCGGTATCGACTGGTATCGCACATCCACAACATTCATCAGCGCAGCTCGGTTCTCATGGGCTTGGCCGAGCGTGTCATCCCCGTGAGCCAGGCCGTGGCGAAGGCCATGCGGCGGCTCGGATTGTCGAATGCGAAGATGCGAGTCGTGCAAAACGCCGTGGCCGGGAGTCCGCGCCATGCGGCGCATCCCCTTGGCCAACCCGTCGTTATCGAGCGTCCGTCTGTCGTGACCGTCGGCGGCCTCAATAAGCGAAAAGGGATCGCCGATCTAATTGCGGCCTTCGAGCGTGTCGCGTCCAGCCATCCGACTGCGCACCTGTATATCGTGGGGCATGGCCCGGACCGGGCGCGCCTCGAGGCAACCGCTAAAGCGTCGAGCGTTCGGCGACAGATCCATTTCGAGGGATTTCAGTCGAACCCCGAGCCGTATCTCAGGGCCGCGGACGTCTTCGTTCTCGCGTCGCGGNNATCGCGGCGCGAGTCCTGTGGCCTCGCCATTCTCGAGGCACGGCAGGCAGGGTGCGCGATCGTCGCGACGGATGTGGACGGCATCCCGGAGCAGGTCGATCGGGGTGGTGCTGGCCTGCTTGTGCCGCCGGCTGATGTCGACGCGCTCGCGGTCGCGATAGGGCGACTGTTAGATGATCCGGCGGAGCGGGATCGGCTGGTGGCAGCCGCCGGAGCCAACTTTAGCGATCGGACGGTAGCCGCGATGGCGGACCAGGTCATAGCCGTCTATCGCGAAATCGTATAAGGCTTAGAGCGGGTGCTACCTCGACGATCACCGCGGGGAATTGGTCGTACGTGACGTCGAGGCTCGGCGTGTCCGCCAGATCGTCGTCTTCTCGCTACCGGACTTTCTCACGACCGATGAAGGCGAAGCGGTATACCCCCAACAGTCGGCTGTACAAGGCTAATTCCACAATCTTTGTCAATCGTCAACACCTGATAACCTTGCTGCCGAAGCTCATCTACAAGACGTGGCACGCCCATGTCTGACCGCGACCATTGAGAATCCGGATTGAGATCCCACATTGTATCGTGGAAGGCAGCGATGCCAAAGGGAGATACATGCGGAGCAAAAAGATCCCAATCCGCTCTTACGCCCTCATATGAATGATCGCCATCAATAAAAATCAGATCGATTGGACGGGTCCAGCTGCGCGCAACTTCCCCAGAGAGCGCCCGAATAATCTCAACCTGTGCCACCAATCCCAGCGTCGCCAGATTTTTTTGAAGGACTTCGAACGTATTCACAGAATTGCTGTCATTCCAACTTGTAGATGTATGCGGATCAATCGCATAGAGCTTGCCGTGACCGTTCTCCTTCAATGCCATTGCGATAGCGCATGTCGAGTTTCCACGCGCGGATCCGATTTCGACGCATACCTGGGGCTTCATTGACCTGGCAAGACCGTACAGCAGATTGCTCGAATCCCCCAGACCAGAGAAAAACGGTATAGTCCCGGCTCTCGTACGGGTTATAGCCTGAGCGAGCTTACGGCGAAGCCTGCCAACTCGCCCCGGGACGACCGATCGTGCGATTGAGCGGAGGGGCAACATGACTTCCTCTAACATTGTCTTTGCTCTCTCGTTCCAGATTAATTGGGTGCCGATCAGATGGGCTTCCGCCGACCGAAGACATGAAAGTCAGCGTACGAAGTATCGTCCCGCCGGCGCGGATCGAAGGGGTATCGATTCTTGATGAAGTCGATCTGAATCCAGGCCGTGGCATTGGCTTCGATCCAATCCGTGAAACGGCGATGCCGGACGTGGCCCATCGGGGCGCGATCGACGTTGCTCGCATAGATGATGACGTAACGATCCGCCAGGGCAAACAAGTCTCGCATGTACCGATCGAACGCGGCATCCTCGATCAGGTGAAAGATCACATCAAGTGACAGCACCAAGTCGTGGGCGCCGGCGTAGCCGTCGGTGGCGCCGAGAAGAAAGAATTGTTTGCTGGGATCGCCCGCGAATCGCTCCTGGCATAGTGCGATGGCGCTTGGAGACACGTCGACGCCCACATAGCCCGGGTACCGGGCGCGAGCGAGTTGGGCGCCGTCGCCACACCCGAGCTCGATGACTGTCTTGACGGCGTTCCGCTCCACGAACCCGTTGAGCACCTCGGCCTTGAACTCTGCCAGGCGGCCATAGGAGCCGGGTCCCGAGTTACCGCCCGTGCGATATGTGGAGTCCCAATAGGTGGCCGAACCCTTGAATCGTCTGTTTCGCACCATCTGAACGACGCGGCGAGTAAGAGATCCTACGCCCGGCGTACGATGCACCAGATGGGTGAGGGTATAGGTCCAGCGCATTAGTTCCTGCGCGCTGGTCCGGCAGCGGGGCCGGAGTCGCCGGCCGCATCCGGTAGGGGTTCGGGCCATTGCGGTCGCACGATGGGGTCGAAGAACCCTGTCCATGTGCCTCTTGCGATCGCCGATGCCATTGCCGTCTGTCCTCGCAAGAGGCGGACCAGGACTCGGCCAACGGCGGTGATCGCCAGATAGCTAAGTGCCAGGGCCTGCTGGAGTCCCTGAAGATTACGGCGAATCCAATAACCGTTGTGCCGAGCGTACAGATACCTGTTTCGGATCGGTGGCCAGTGCGATGTGCCAATCTTATGGTAGATCGCAGCACGCGGCGCGTACAACCGCGAGAAACCCGCTACGCCCGCCCGCCAGGCATATTCGGCATCCTCGAAATAGAATGGACTATAGCATTCCGCGAATCCTCCGAGCGTCGCCAGCACTTCCGGCGAGATCAAGAGGGCGCAGCCGGCGATGAATTCTGTGGGTACGGGCATCGGACTGGTGGGAACATCGAATAGATGCCGCGCCACCCCACGAATCGGGTCGAAGCGCCCTCCGGCATACCAGACACGGCCCGGCTCCGCCCACGCATAAACCGTCCCACTCATGAGCCCAGCATCGGGGCGCAATGCTAGCGCCGACTCAAGGTGACCAAAATAATCTGGCGGTACAATGGTGTCGTTGTCGAGGAGCAGAACGTGGCGGCGGGTTACATCGCCTCCTGCGTACGCGATGCCTAGATTATTACCGCCGCAGACTCCTCGATTGGTCGTTGACGGAATGATCACTAGCCCATCGGGCACCAGATTACGCTCAGGCAGCCAGTCCGACGGCCTCTCCGACACGACGCGATGCGGGATACGGTTGTGCACGGCCCACTCATTCACGGTAGCGAGCGAACCGTCCGTCGATCCATTCTCCACCAGAATCATCATTTCTGGCGCCGGGTCGACAGCCAAGAGAGACTCGAGACACTCAATTGTATGATCGCACGTGTTCCAATTAAGCACTACGACGCAGATAGGGACGCGGCGCCTGGCGCCCGTGAGCTTCGCTTCGCTCATCTTCTACCTCCGCCTTTGCGATACGACGTCGGCTCCCCAGCTATGACACGGGATAACATGTAGCTTCCCTCAGCTGGGACAGACGCTGATTGATAACCAATGCGCATGGCCATCTTAGCGGACCTCTCCGCGATGCTCTTCCTCGTTCATGGTTAGGCGTGTGATCGCCGGCTGGCCTTTGCCATCCACCGATTGGTTTTCGCTTTGTTTATGCGCGCCGTCCGCATGACTAGACGGCTCATCATTCGCCAACGCTGACCCAGAGGAGGTAGGCCATAGCTGTCCGGTAGATCGACAATTAGTGGGCTCGCCCAGCGATGGAAATTTGTGTCCACGGAACGCACGCGCCGAGGCGTGAGGTCTTCCAGATACACCCAAGCCATCGCTTCCCATAGATGGTTTGCGTAAGTCTCAGCTAAGGGAATAGGCCTGGCAGATGCGTAGATCCAGTCGAGGTGCTCTCTAGTCCAAAGCGGCCAGAAGAACGCCGTATGGGGTAGGACCGTAATTTCGTTCGGATAGGCGCGCGCCAATCTTAATGGTAGCTTGACGGCGTGCTCATTCCAGAATTCGTCTCGCCCCGTGCTCCGGAAAGAGCGGTACTCATTCAACCAGCGACAGAGAAACGGCGATTGCGGTTCTGCCAGAATCACGGCGTCGGCAAGCCCCACTCCTGCGTCTAATCCTTCCTGACCGAGCACTGTTGAATGGTTGAGGAGATCGTCGAAGCTTCGCTGGACGAGAACGTCGGCATCCAGATAGATCCCGCCATGTTCGATCAATTTCTGCAGCCGCACGACGCCAGCGCGGTGTGCAACGTGAGCGAGAGGTCGACCAAAAATCTCTCGGGGCGCCTCGATCCTGACAGGTGTCACGAGTTGACGGCTTAGCTCCCACCAAGGGCCGCTGGGTTCAAATTCGTAATAAAAGAAAGCTTTGTCGGGCGCGATCCGCGCTAGCGCACTCTTGAGGCATACGTGATGGACCAGACTCCAGGGTTTACCGCCGAAGTCCTTCGCCAGCCCAAACGCGTAATGAAGAATCTTTGGTATGCGAGACATGTTAGATCTGCTGGAGGAAGCCTAACGTCGTAAGGCTGCGGTGGTATGACACGAAGGTGTCAGTCAGGCGAGTTAAGTTAAAGGAAGTGCGCGGAACAAGTCGATGTGCCGACGAGTAGGATTGTGCGTTAACGCGGCCGACACCGATGCAAGGTCGGCCACGCCCGTCTCGTGGTGATCAATGATCCCTTTGTTTGCCAATGTCATGTTCACGCCCTCTGATTGCGCATCGGCTCTATCGCACCCGGAAGCGGCGTTTAACTCGTCCATCCGCGGAGACTTCAACAAACAAGCCGTCCTCTACTTTCCAATCGAGGGGACGCTCCCGCCGACGGCGTAACAAATGGTGCCGGATCGGGCCGGCCCCCTCGCAATTCGTCACCTGCTGGTGGATTACAACATAGGGTGGTGGGACGAGCAGTCGCGCAGGCGCTAGGCGTTTCGGAGAATGGTTGAGGACCCTTGGGAGGTCGCGCCGCCCGCGAGTCCTACGCCGATCAGCGCCAGCCATACGAGGGCGTTCGCAGCGATAGAGTATTGGCTTCGGTGGTAGCACGCGATGGCGTAGATGAGCGCCATGAAGGTGCCGGTCCAGGCGACCCGGGTTGATCTCTCTCCCCGCATCGCCCACAAGAGCGAAAGAGGGAGGATAAGCACCACGCTATACGAATGCTGCGTTGCCGGGTAGACGATCAACCCCATCGTGAGCAGAATCGCCATTGCGAGTTCGCCCCCCCGCGCCGTTCGCGGGAGTCGCATGATCGTCCACACGGTAATCGCGAGAATGACGCCAGCCCCGACGAGATAGGCGGGCTCGAAGAGCGACACGTTCTGCATCGCGGATCCATCGCGCAGAGTTACCATCAACGCCAGCAATGATTGCTTGCTGACGAGCGAGAAAAGCGCAGGATCCAATTGATTGACCTGGTCTGTGCGAAAATAGGCCAGGAACGTCTGCGCGCCGAACGCTGCAATCGTCGCGAGACAGCACGCCGCGATCGTACAGCCCGCCCACGCAACGGCTCGCCACTGCCTGCGGAGGAGCGGATACAGGCCGAGCACGAAATACAGCGGCTTCACGATCCCCGCCGCGGCGATATATGCCCCGCTCACCGGCCGGTCTCGCAGGCACCACACCACCAAGGCGAGCAGCAGTACCAGAAAATTCGTCTGGCCGATGTCGATCGTGAACCACGTCGCCGGCAACAAGAGGGTCAGTGCCAATGCGAGCGCGGGCCCACGAATGCCCGAGCTTGGCCAGAAGAGGCGAGCGAGCAGAAGCACGCTGGCAGCGAGACACAGCAGT
>PLLD01000297.1 GCA_003141205.1 Gemmatimonadota bacterium | reverse complement strand
TGCAGCTCGATCCGCAAAAGCTCGCCACGCTCGGGATTGCGGTGAACCAGGTCGCGATCCAGATCAACCAGCAAAACGTCCTCATCCCGACCGGGATCATGTACGGAAGCGATGGGACGCTCACCGTCCAGGCCACGGGCCAGCTCCCGAACGCGGCCGCCTTCCGCCGGCTGATCATCGCCGACCGGCACGGCTCCCCCGTCCGCCTCGAGGATGTCGCGACCGTGCTCGACGACGTCCAGAACAACAAGGCGGCCGCGTGGTTCAGCGACACGCATTCGATCGACCGCGCGATCGTGCTCGCCGTGACGCGGCAGCCCGGGACGAACACGGTCGCGGTCGCGGATGCGGTCAAGGCCGCGCTCGCGCAGATCGAGCGGACGCTCCCCCCGCAGGTTCACGTCAACACGCTGTACGACCGGACCGTGTCGATCTCGGCGTCGGTGCACGATGTGAAGTTCTCCCTGGTGCTCGCGCTCGTGCTCGTCGTGCTCNNATCTTCCTGTTCCTGCGCAACATCGTCGCGACGGTAATCCCCAGCCTGACGCTGCCGATGGCGATCATCGGCACGTTCTCCGTCATGTACCTCTGCCACTTCAGCCTCGACAACCTCTCCTTGATGGCGCTGACGCTCGCCGTCGGCTTCGTGGTCGATGATGCGATCGTCATGCTCGAGAACATCGTGCGCCACATCGAGATGGGGGAGACGCCGATGGACGCCGCGCTGCGCGGCGGCGCCGAGGTGGGGTTCACGATCCTGTCGATGACGCTGTCGCTGGCCGCGGTGTTCATCCCGCTGGTCTTCATGGGCGGGATTATCGGGAAGCTGTTCAACGAGTTCGCGATCACGATCGGCGCCGCGATTCTAGTGTCCGGCGTCGTCTCGCTCACCCTCACGCCGATGCTGTGCAGCCGCTTCCTGAAGTCGGAGCACCACGAGCGCGACGGGCGCTGGTACGTCGGGACGGAGCGGATATTCGAGCGCGCGCTCCACGCATACGAGCGGAGCCTCGGCTGGGTCATGCGCCACCGCCCGCTGACGCTCGTGTTCTCTGCGATCATCCTCGTGCTCACGGGCGTCTGCTTCGTCCTCGTTCCCAAGGGCCTTTTCCCGCCGGATGATACCGGACAGCTCCAGGTCACGACGGAGGCCGCCCAGGGGACATCCTTCGACGAGATGGTGCGCCTGCAGAGCCTAGCAGCGCAACGGGCGGCGCAGGACCCCTATATCGCGCGCTTCTTCACCGCACTGGGCGGCGGCGGCGGTGCCTCGGCATCGAATCAGGGCACGCTGTTCGTGACTCTCAAGCCCGCCAACGCGCGCCCGCCGGCCAACATGGTGCTCGCGGAGCTCACGCGCCGGCTGAGCGGAATCCCCGGGCTCAGTGTCTTCATCCAGAACCCGCCGAGCATTCGCATTGGGGGGCGCACGTCGAAGGCGCTGTACCAGTTCACTCTCCAGAGCGGTGACCTCACGCAGCTGTACGCCGCCGCGAATCAGCTCATGACCGCCATGCGCAAGATGCCGCTCGTCACGGATGTCACGAGCGACCTCCTCAACGCGAACCCGCAGGTCACCATCGTGATCGACCGGGAGCGCGCGGCGGCCCTGGGAGTGACTCCTGTGATCATCGAGAACACACTCGCCGCCGCCTACAACGAGGAGCAGGTCTCGACGATCTACACAAGCACGAACGAATACTCCGTAGTCATGGAGCTCCTCCCGTCCGCGCAGCGTGGCATCCCGGATCTCGACAAGCTGTGGATCACGGGGTCCGGCGGCGCGGAGTTTCCGCTCACGAGCGTCGCCCGCTATACCCAGACCTCGGGCCCCGTGCAGGTCAACCATTCCGGACAGCTGGCGTCGGTCACGATCTCCTTCAACGTGCCGCCCACCGGATCCCTCGGCAACGCCGTCGCGGAGATCCAGCGGGTCGCGCGGCAGACGCTGCCCTCCTCGATCTCCATGGGATTCTCGGGGAACGCGCAGGCGTTTCAGAGCTCGCTAGGCAACATGGGCACGCTGCTCATCGTCACCCTCTTCGTCATCTACATCATCCTCGGGATCCTGTACGAGAGCTTCATCCACCCCATCACGATCCTCACGGGGCTGCCGTTCGCCAGCTTCGGGGCCCTCGCCGCACTTCTGCTGACGGGGGTCGAGCTCGACGTCTATGGGTACGTCGGGCTGATCATGCTGATCGGCATCGTCAAGAAGAACGCGATCATGATGATCGACTTCGCGATCGCCCGGGAGCGCGCGGGGCACACCACCGCGGAGGCGGCCATCATCGAGGCGTGCAGCGTGCGCTTCCGTCCCATCATGATGACGACGTTCGCGGCGATCGCCAGCACGCTGCCGATCGCCATCGGGATCGGCGCAAGCGCGGCGTCGCGCCGCCCGCTCGGCATCGTCGTCGTGGGGGGCCTCGCGTTCTCGCAGATCGTCACGCTATACGTGACGCCCGTGTTCTACACCTATCTGGACGAGCTGCAGGACACACTCGTCCGGATGTTCGCCCGGCTGCCCTGGGCGGAGCGCCCGGCACCAGGCGGGATGCTACCAGGCGGGGTCCTGGCTCCGGCGCCGGTGGCCGGGGACTGAGCGGCGAGCCGGCCATGAACATCACGACGCTCTTCATCAAGCGCCCGGTCATGACGACCCTCGTCATGCTAGGCATCCTGTTCTTCGGCATCGTGGCCTACCGGTCGCTGCCGGTAAGCGACCTGCCCAACGTCGACTACCCGACGATCACCGTCACGGCGCAGCTGCCGGGGGCGAGTCCCGCGACGATGGCCGCGACGGTCGCGACCCCGCTCGAGAAGCAGTTCTCGACCATCGCCGGCATCGACAACATGACGTCGACCTCGAGCATCGGCGAGACGCAGATCGTCGTCCAGTTCGCGCTCGACCGGGACATCGACGCCGCGGCCCAGGACATCCAGGCCGCGATCACGCAAACGCAGCGTACCCTGCCGTCGGGGATCATCCCGCCGTCCTACCAGAAGACGAACCCCGCCAACGCACCGATCCTCACCCTCGCGCTCACGTCCGACGTCGTCCCGTTGTCGACGCTCGACGAGTACGGCGAGGTGACGATCGCCCAGCGCCTGTCGATGGTCGGCGGGGTCGCACAGGTCCTGGTCGAGGGCACGCAGAAATACGCGGTCCGCATCCAGCTGGACCCCCACGAGCTCGCGTCGCGCAACCTCGGGCTCGAGGATGTGAACGCCGCGGTCGCAAGTCAAAACGTGAACATCGCGACCGGGGTCCTCTGGGGGCCACAGCACGCGTACACGATCCTCGCCACCGGCCAGCTCACGAACGCCGATCAGTTCCGCCAGATGATCGTCGCCTATCGGAACAGAGCGCCGGTGCGCCTCGGGGACGTGGGCCGCGTCGTGGACGATGTGCAGAACGACAAGACCGCCAGTTGGTTCGGCGGGAAGCGCGCGATCGTGCTCGAGATCCAGCGGCAGCCCGGCACCAACACCACGCAGGTCGCGAGCCGCGTCAAGGCGGCGCTCGGCCGCCTGACGAGCGACATCCCGCCCTCGGTGCACGTCGACATCCTGTACGACCAGTCGGTGTCGATCCAGGAAGCGGTCAACGACGTGAAGTTCACGCTCGAGCTCACGCTCGTGCTGGTCGTGCTCGTGATCTTCGTGTTCCTCCGCAACGTTTCGGCGACCATCATCCCGAGCCTGTCGCTCCCGATGTCGATCATCGGGACGTTCTCGGTGATGTACCTGCTCCACTATAGCCTCGACAATCTGTCGCTCATGGCACTCACGCTCGCCGTCGGGTTCGTCGTCGACGACGCGATCGTGATGCTCGAGAACATCGTCCGCCACCTCGAGATGGGGAAGCCGAGGTTCCAGGCCGCGATCGACGGCGCCGCGGAGGTCGGCTTCACCATCCTGTCGATGACGCTGTCGCTATCGGCGGTGTTCATCCCGATCCTGTTCATGGGCGGGATCATCGGCAAGCTCTTTCACGAGTTCGCGGTGACCATCGGAGTCTCGATTCTCGTGTCGGGATTCGTGTCACTCACGCTGACGCCCATGCTTGCCAGCCTCTTCCTCCGCAGCGAGCGCGAGACGGAGCACCATGGCCGGCTGTTTGAGATCACCGAGCACGGATTCACGGCGACGCTGCACGCGTACCAGCGCAGTCTCGCCTGGGTGATGCGGCATCGCCTCGAGACCCTCGGCTTCTCCGCCGTGGTGCTCATCGCGACGATCCTCCTCTTCACCCTGATCCCCAAGGGGCTCTTCCCGACCGATGACACGGGTCAGCTCATCGGGACGACCGAGGCCGCCCAGGGCGTCTCGTACGACGAGCTGATCCAGCACCAGCAGGAGGTCGCGTCAATCATCGCGCAGGATCCCGACGTATTAGGTGTCACGTCGTCGGTGGGCACGCTCGCGGCTGCGAACCAGGGGCAGCTCACGATCGACCTCAAGTCCATCCACGATCGGAGCCGAAGCGCGGACGACATCGCGCGCGCGCTCGAGCGCTCGGTGCAAGTCGTCCCCGGCGTCTTGGCCTTCATCCAGAATCCGCCCGCGATCTCGATCGGCGGTCTGCAGTCGAAGAGCCTGTATCAGTACACGCTGCAGAGCGGCGACATCGCGACACTCGATCGCGCCGGCCACGCGCTTGAGGCGCGGCTGCGCCAGCTCCCGATCCTCACCGGCGTGACCAGCGATCTGCTGATCGAGAACCCGCAGGTGAACGTCGAGATCGACCGGGACCACGCCGGGCAGCTCGGGGTCAGCGCGGCCGAGATCGAGAACACGCTGTACGACGCATTCGGACAACGCCAGGTCTCAACGATCTACACGCCGACGAACGAGTACTGGGTCGTGATGGAGGTGCTCCCGCAATACCAGCGGGACGTCGCGGCGCTCGGCGCGCTCTGGCTGCGCACGAACACGAGCGAGGGTGCGGCCAGTGCGGGGGGCGCCGGCGCGAACGTCGTGGCCTCGAGCTCGGGGGGAGCGCTCGTCCCGCTGAGCGCGGTCGCGCAATTCACCTCCGGGGTCGGACCCGTCACGGTCAACCACTCCGGTCAGCTGCCCTCCGTCACGATCTCCTTCAACCTCGCGCCGGGCGTGTCCCTGGGCACGGCGCTCGCGAAGATCGAGAGCGAGGCCCGCACGATCCTCCCGGTCAGCGTCCCGGCAACCTTCACGGGCACGGCGGCGGCGTTCGCGTCGACGCAGCAGAACCTGCTGATCCTCGTCGCCCTCGCCATCTTCGTGATCTACCTGATCCTGGGCATCCTGTACGAGAGCTTCATCCACCCGCTCACGATCCTCTCCGGGTTGCCGTTCGCGGCGTTCGGCGCGCTGCTGACGCTCCTGATCTGCGGGCTCGACCTGGATGTCTACGGACTGGTCGGGATCATCATGCTCATCGGCATCGTCAAGAAGAACGCGATCATGATGATNNCGCTTCCGTCCGATCATGATGACGACGATGGCCGCACTCATGGCGGCGTTGCCCATCGCCCTCGGATGGGGCGCCGGCGCGTCGACCCGGCGGCCGCTCGGGGTCGCCGTCGTCGGGGGTCTCGCGTTCTCACAGCTCGTGACGCTGTACGTGACGCCGGTGTTCTACACCTATCTCGACCAGTTCCAGACCTGGCTCGAGCACCGGTCGGAGCGTCGCGTCGGCGCCGGCGCGAACGCACCGGCAGCCGTACCGGCCCCCTCCGCAGGGGACTGAGGGCTACACCGCCGTCTCGACGATCCCGGGCTCCTCGCGCATCGTCGCGGGGTCGAGCCCCATCGCCCGACACCAGGCTTCGTAGGCGGCGGGAGCGATCTCCGAGGGCTTGATCTCGCTGCGGCCGCCCCAGAAGACGTTCGTATAGCTCACCGGAATACCCACCGCGGCGAGATGCTCGTCGATCGCCGCCTTGTGCGCCAGCATCAGCGCCTTGTCCGTGCCGTGAGCCACGGCCATGAGGTTGACGTCGGCGAACTCGGGACCGCCGTTGCGCCAATACGCGTGAGTCAGGATGCGATGCCGACCCACCTCGCGCCCGGCCTCGATCTCGCGCCCCTCCGGCACGCGCCAATGAAAGAGGGCGTTGTACCGTGTCACGCGCGTGCCCGTGGCCGACGGCTTCACGTGCTCGAGAAAAGTGGAAAAGCGGCCGATGACGCCGCGCGCGCTCAGCGACTCCGCGACGCGGCAAAACTCGTCGACGGTCACATTCGCCTCGGCCGCGCGCGCACGCCAGGGATCGGCGTGCACCTCCTCCACCGCGAATTCGCGCTTCAACGGCTCGAGGATCCGCCACTCGAGCGGAGACAGCATCACGGGGGTCGTGTCGAGGACCTGACCCGGCGCGTCGGTCTTGCTCCCCGGCGCGATGGTCTGGCGCCGGACGTGCCCCACCCCGAGCGCGAACAGCCGGTGCGCGGGCATGATGCGAAAGTCTTCGGCCCCCACCCGTGCTGCCAAGACCTCGCAATGCCGCCGCAGCGAGAAGCCCTGCGGCACCTTGAGCGTGCTCCAGAGCTTGAACGCCGATCCCGGCGTCTCGGCATCCGTGGAGCGAATCACGACGTGACCGGAGAAGGGGTCGTCGCGCACCATGTAGTCGAACGCGGCGTCCAACGCTTCGGCGGGGATGCGCCACGCCACGAGGGCGCCGCGCGCGAGATTCGTCGCCATGAGCGTCTGCCGGATGCGGCGGATCGTCCCGGCGGCGAGCATGGCCCGCAACCGCGCGATCACCGTCTCCAGAGGTACATCCGCGCGCGCGGCGATCTCGGCGAAGGGATCCCGGAGGAACCCGGCGATGCGGTCTTCCGACACCGCGAGGATGGCCGCGTTCACGGGGTCCGTGATCTCGGACGGAACGGCTGATTCTATTGTTGTGGTCACCCCTCGAATTTACCGCTGTGCCCGGTCGAGCGGGGGCGCGGGCGGGAGCTCCGGCTCGCAGAGCTCGAAAAAGTTGCAGCGCCGGCACTTTTGCCGATTCGACGTGAGGGCGAATCGCGCACGATCGAGCGCGATGTTGCGATCGGCGTCCGCCAGGAGGGCCCGCATCGTCGCGACGCCATCACGCACGCGTTCCGCGGCCCGGTCGAGCGCATCGGAGGTGAGAGCAACGGCCACGTCTCCGCCGTCGGTCCCCAAGTGAACCACATGGCCCCCGTACCCGCCGTCGCGCGCGGGCAGCCCCAGCCCCTCGCGCAGAAAGAGGCCGTAGATCGCCAGCTGGTCCCCCGCGTCGCGCATCGCGCCGGTCTTCCAATCGATGATGACCCAGCCCGTCTCCGGAGTCGTGAAGATGAAGTCCGGGGTGGCATACACCACGACAGAATCGAAAACGAAGCTGGGTCGATCGGTAAAGATCTGCATCTCGAGCACGTCACGCCGAGCGGCGTCGGCCAACTGCTCCCAGAGCGGATGCGAGAGCAGATTGCGCAGGCACGTCGCCAGCCGGCGCCTAAGACGCTCGGCGGACGCCGAGTCGAGTGGCTCGGCATAATAGGCGTCGCGCGTGACGGGGTGGCGTTTGGGATCGTCGCGAAACAGCTCGAGGCGGCGACCCCGGCGATACAGGTCGCGGAGTGCGTTGCGGCAGCGATCGTGCAGTACGTCGAAGGCCGGCAATGCTCGCCGGTCGCGCACCGCGAGGGCGATTTCCTGCGCGCACCCATCGACGAGCCGCCCGATCTCCATCTCGTACGTCGTCAGATGCTTGAGGCGCCACGCGAGCTGGCTCTCCCGATCGGCGAACCTGCTCCAGCCGTTGTGATAGCCGTAATAGTGCCAATAGTATTTGCGCTCGCACTCCGCGAGCGTCAGCGCGCGCGAATGGGACCAGGAGAACGGTGGGAGCTCGCCGACCATGCTCGTCCTGCCGGCGTGGCGGACGCTAGCTCCAGGTGGGCTCGGAGTGCAGATCGACCGTGTCGCCGCCGAGCATGCGATTGATGCGCGGCCCGATCAGATAACAGAGAATCCCGACGGCCGCTCCCGCCGCGACATCGATCGCGTAATGGAAACCGCCATAGACCGTGCCGACCGCAAGCGTCGGCACGATGAGGGCGAGCAGCCAGAAGACGCGCCGGGCGAAGCGCCAGGCGAGGAGCCAGATCACGACCGCGACCGCGACGTGCGAGCTGGGAAAGGCCGCCCCCTTGGACGCCGCGCGCGCGAGGACCATGTGCACGAGATGCGGAAAGAACGCGCCGATCGCGCTCGCCGAGGGGTGCGGCAGCCGATACCAGGGACCCGCAACGGGGAAAACGATGAAACAGAGGAAGCAGAGGTAAAACGTGCCGAGGACGGTCGCGACGACGTAGCGGTACTCGCGAATGCGCCCGTGGAAATAGAGCACGCCCGCAAGCAGCGGGAGCAACAGGTAATAGGCGAAGTAGCTGAAATGCAGATACTCCCCGACGGCGGGCCACGGCAACAAGTGGCGCAGCGCAACGCCGGGTTGCGCCCCGGACGCCGTGACGAAGAGGGCACCCTCGAGTACCTGGATCGTCCCGTCGTGATACCCCATGCCCAGCAGTTGATTGAGGTGCGCGACCTCGGCGTAGAACAGCGGCGGCGCGAGAACGGGGAGCCAGTCCCGCACGACGGCCGGCCATCCCGTCGCGCGGAGCCGGGGGAGGACCCCGAGCATCAGAGCGATCCCAATGGTGTGGAAGAGGAGAGTGGATCCCCAGGCCATGGGTGGGTCGCCGAGCGAAGCGACGAGAAGGCCGGTCGCGAGGAGGTACCCGGCCGTGAGGAGCTCAGCCGGGCGGGCGCAGGGCGCCGCAGCGGGCACTCCCGCTGTGCGCAGGGACAACGGCTCGGACAAGACGGGCATCGCGGGGGGCCGTTACCGCCATCGGCGGGTTGAAGGTCGGGCACGACAGCCTTCCGCCACACAAGATGAACCCAACGGCGGCAATTGTGTAGTGCAGGCCCGCAAGGGTGCCGGACTAGTTCCCCGACCCTCCTCTCAAGGCCTCGACCCGCCACGTGAACTCATCGACCAGCAGCCGGCTCGCGCCATCATGCGTGAAGGCGATACGCCCCTCCCGGTCGACAAACCATGTGGCGGGATACGCAATGACCTGGGTTTTCTCTGCGTATCCATCGTCGAAGAGAACCGGAAAGTCGAGATGGCGCGCCCGCATGAAGTCTTCCGCCGTCCGGCGGTCGGGGTCGTGCGCATCGATGGTGAGGAAAACGACGGTGCTGTCGCTCTTGAAGTGGTCGTAGGCCTTTTGCACCTCGTCGATCTCGGACACGCAGGCACCGCACCATACACCCCAGAAGTGCACGATCGCGATCTTCCCGCGCAGCGAGTCGCTCAGGACCCGTCCCCCGCCGCGGCGGTCGAGCGCGAACGCGGCCATCGGCTTGGGGTCGGCGATCCGGCTCGCGAGGGTCTCGCTGCGCCGGCGCGCCCTGTCCTGGGCGATCAGCGTGTCGACGTACGCCGCGAAGCCATCCGCCGACCCGCGCTGGGTCGTGTACAGACGCTGGAGGGCGTCCGTGTTCTTGTGTCCACCTCCCAGGTCATCGCGCTCATACTGGTAGCCCTGCGCGTACAGTCCTTGCGCGTCGGGGAGCTTGCCGCGCCGCTCGGCGATGCGTCCGAGGTGCGAGTAGGCCGTGGCATAGGTCGGCGCGAGGTCGCGCGCCAGGGAGATCTCCCGCTCGGCGTCCGCGATACGACCCTCGTTGAAGTAGACCCACCCGAGCGCGTCCAACTCCATGGCGCGCACCTGACTCAATGCTTTCGCCCGATCGGGCGCGCTCACGTACAGCGACTCGGACGCGATACGGGCGGCAAGACGCGCGTCGTCCGGCTGCGCGAGCTTTTCCGCCAGGGGAAAGTCCGCGTGCCGCTCCGCCAAGAGGATCGGCACTGCGACTTTCGTCAGCGTGATGTTTAGGGTGTCGTAGCGGATGAGCCCGCGAACTACCCGCAGCACATCGCCGTTCGATACGGCCGTGTCGTGGGCGATGTCGGAGAAGAGATCCAGATAGGCGCTCTGGAACGGCCACGCGACGGGATGTGCCGGGCGCGCAATGAAGGCATCGAGTGCCGTACGCCGCTCCTTGCGCGCCCGCGCAGTGTCCGTCACCAGGCGGCGCCCGATGGAGTCGCTCAACTCCTGGATGCGCCCGATCGCGACGAATTCCGCCTCCGCGCTGTCCGGGTACTCCCGCAGAAGTCGGTCCTCGATCTGCTGCTGCTGATCGGCGCGCCGGGCAATGCCGAAGCCCGCGGCGGCGAGGTACAACGCGCCCGGGTCGTCGGGGCGCCCGCGTGCGATCGATTCCGCGTCACGCGCGATCTCCGCGGCGCTGGAGTCGTCGGCGCGTGTACCGAGATGACGGGCCGCAGCCCAGTAGGAATGGTGGACGCCTGACGAGTACGGGGCGAGCATCGCGGCCCGGCGGAGCAGCGCGTAGGCCACCGTATCGCCGGGGCCGTTACTCAGGTCGAGGCCTGCGTACAGATAAGCATCGACGTTGGCCGAGTCGAGCCGGCGGCCATCGGCCAGAACGGTCGCGGCCCGCGCCTTCGCGGCGGAATCCGCGTGGAGACCACCGCCCAGCCGCGCGAGCGCCTGCCCTTCGAGCGCGAGAAGCTCCGCCGATGGCGCGCCCGCGTGCGTGATGGAATCGACGAAAGTCACGGCCGCCCGGTTCTGATCATCCTGGACCAGAGCGTACGCGTACGCCCACGCGAAGTCCGCCTGGCGAGGCGCACGGCGCACCAGTTGGCGCGCCAGCGTGACCGCCGCTGTGTGCCGCGACCCCACCTCGGCGTCCGCGAGCACGCGCGCGAGCGTGCTCCAGACCGAGTGCGGTGCGATGCGGGCCAGCGAATCCGCCGGCGCGAGGGCATCGTCGACAAGACCTGACTTGGCCATGTTCGCGATCCACCACGCACGCAGCTCGGTCGACGTGTCCGTTCGCACGAGCCCGCGACCGACGCGATAGGCATGGCCGAAGTCGCGTTGAAAATAGAGCTGGCGGAGTAGCTTCGCGTTGGCGTCCCCGGGGGGCGCCTGCGCGATACCGACTCGGACAGCGGCACAGAGAACGGCTCCGAGGGTGGCCCAGCGCAGGAACGGTGCGCGGCGAGGCATATCAGGCGGTCTTGGTAGTGGTCAGACAGCCCTTGTAATTGGGATTGGATGTCGTGATTCCGGTCGTGATCTCCCCCGCTGCTGTCGGCAGGGTCAGATTCACATCCGTTCCATAGTTGGGGAGGGGCGAGGGGAGCGCCGGATTCGTCCCGTTGGCATATGGACCTGTCGGAAATACCGTGTTCGCATCCCGCCCGTATTGGCGGATGATCCGCCTCAGATCTCCCAGCCGCGTCCCGGTCCCNNAACAACCAGAACGCGCGCTCGCGAAAGAGGACGTCCACCTGTTCCGTCGCGCCGGCCGCGGTCGTGGAATCGGAGGAGAGCGTATCCATCGCCGGCGTGATCGCGGTTTGGCGTAGCGCATTGATGTCCGCGCTCCATTCGCCCGCCGACCCGGCCTGCAACGCGGCCTCGGCTTCGATCAGGCGAGCTTCGATCCCCGTCGCGAGCGGCACGTCGGCGTGGACATCGACCCCGAACTTCACCGGATAATACCAGGTGCCGCCGTCGCACGTCGGCGCGAGAGTGCTGTCGATGACGAGGCGCGGATCGCCGGCCGTCACGAAGTTCAATCCGGTTTCCCCTTCCCGGTCCGAAACGTTGAGATTGCCGCAGTTCCCACCCGCGGCCGGAAACTCTTCGGTATACAGGTTAGGAGGTTGTATGGAACCACCGAAACCGGTCGGCTCGAGCTCCGCGTTGTACACGAAAGTCGTCGGCACACCGGTCACCGCTTCCGACGCGCCCGCGAAATGGCCACGGTCGAGCCGAGCACGTGCGAGCCCGATGCCGGCGAGCGGCCCTGCGGTCGCATCGCCGCCCGCGTACACCACGGCAGAATCGAAATGCGCTTCCGCAACACCCAGCAGCGAGTCCGTCGTAAGTGGCATCCCGTAGACGATTCCGCCCGTCGGGAGAACCGCACTGAGGGGCACCCCGGCGCAGAACTCCTCGGCCAGAAGGAGCTCGGTATAGCCAATGAGCGCGTAGGCCTCGCCGATCTTGACCTGGCCCGACGGCGGCTCGAAGCGCTGAAGCCCCCCTTCGGCGAGAAGGAGCGATGCCCGCGCCGCCAGAAGACCCTGCGCCGCGTTATCTCCGGTCTCGTAGTAGCCTCCTCCACCTGCGGTGGTTCGCGCGTCGATGTTGGCGTCAAACGGATCGTACAAGATCTCAGTCCACCCGAACTCATCCGTCAACAGCTCACCCCACTGGACGAAGCCGGCGTTATTATCGAAGATGTTGGAGGAGCTTGCTCCCGCGAATGTCTCAAACAGCGCGCCTTTGGCGCCGGCGAATACATTTTCCGCGCCCGCTTGGCTCTGCAACGCGCCGCTCGTAATCGCGCCCGCGGGGGCCGGGACACTCAGCACGTCGCTGGGCCGGCATCCGCCGATGCCGAGCGCCGCGATGCATCCGCTCCCCCGGGCCACGATCGCCACCAGGCGCGATACGCGTCCGGCCCGTCCCCTTGTCCTGCCTGCGGATGGCATCCTAGAACCCCGCGTTGACGCGGAGCACCCAGTATCGCGCCAGTGGCACGGTGCCCCCGTCCAGCCGAATGTTGTTGTCGATTGTCGTGACGCTCGCACTGGATCGGAAATTCACGTTGTTGCCGTAGTCGCCGCTGACCTCCGGATCCGGGCCCGTGTAACGGGTCCAGAGCGCGAGGTTCCGCACCGCTCCCGTGAGGCTCAGATTCCGGAAGTGAACGGCGCGCGACCAGGTGCGCGGTACCGTCCACGTCAGCGAGAGCTCCCGGAATCGCAGATAGGTCGCATCCTCGAAGAAACCCGCGGGCACGCTCGGGATGTACTCGGCCGGCAACGCCGCGGCCGCGCGGGCTTGCTGCCAGAACGGAGTTGCCGGATCGTTCTGCTCCTGGGACGTGCCGCTGAACGTCGTCAGAAAGTCGTTTTCGTTCAGGAGCCGGAACCCACCGCGATAGTCGAGCAAGGCGCCGACGGATAATGTCCCTTTCCAGAATCCAATGTGCGTCGCGAGCGATGCTTCGCGCGTGGGCACGCTCGATCCCATGTACGAATCCGAATCGGCGAGCGTCACTTCGTCGGTCTCGATCACGCCATCGTGGTTGGCATCGGCGTAGGCGGTTTGCACTCCCCAATACCCGTACAGCGAGTATCCGGGGACATGGCGGATCGAGTTGGGGAATTGAAAACCTGGTGCTTCGGACAGGACGCCCGGCGCCAGCCGGACGAGCTTATTGCGATTGACGGACGCGTTGAGCACGACGTCCCACGTGATCTCGCGCGCCGCAACGATCGATGCCGTCAGCGCCCCTTCGATCCCGGAGTTGCGCACCTCGCCGATGTTCTCCTCGTACGTCACGCCACCGAGATCCCATCCCGCGGAGGCGTCCACCAGGGCATCCTGCGTCGTCTTGGTATAGCCCGTGAGCTCGAAACTCACACGGTTCCGCCACAACCCGAGGTCCATTCCTCCCTCGTATTCGACCGACCGCTCCGGCTGAAGCAGGGGATTACCGGGGCCGACAAGACCGACGGCGCTCACCAGACCGCCGTCGATCCACAACGGTTGCGGCTGATACAGCTGGAGTGCGGCCCCATTTGTCGGCTGAACCCCCGATTCGCCGAACGCGCCCCGGAGTCGCACTGTCGTCGGGCCCGAGGAGATCACGAGCCAGGACACGCTCGCCTTGGGGTACACGGCGGTACTGTAGTCGCGTCCGAATCCGCTTCCTGCATCGACGCGCAGCGCGCCCGTCAGGAACAGGCGATCGGCCAGACTCAGCTGCTCCTCGCCGTACCCGCCGAGCGTCGCCTGCCGGTTGGCCTGTTGACTGACGCTCGCGCGAGCCGCGCCGTTGAGCGTCAAATTCGTTTCCGAGAGCCCACCCGCGGCCCCTCTAATCCCCTGGACTCGAGTGTCCGCCAACTGCAGTCCAAAAGATGTGACGGATCTGACGAGATGACCGAGCGGCGCGCTGGCCGACGCGCGCACATCCGCCGAGTAAATATCCGTGGTCGCGTTCTGGATGCCGAGTATCCCGCTGTTGGATTCGCCGAAGGCGTACTGGTAGGCTTGCGGTAATAGAAGCCCCTGCGTGCGTTGCGTCCCATGATCTATGCCGACAGTTCCGTGCGTGACGAGCCACGTCGCGGGTCGCCAATTCGCCGTCATCCCCCCGGTCAGCCGGTCCGTCTGGTCACTCTCGATCTGCGCGAACTGCGCGATCGGCGAGTAATACGGGTTGCCATATCCGTACGCGTGCGCGGAATCAGGGAGGACGCCATTGTAGGCGTACGTCGGCCCGGCAGTCAGGTATTGGGCGGCGGGCGTCTCCTGAAAGGTCGAGAGATACGCGCCGGTGAGCGACAGATCGGCGGTCGGGCTCAGGCGGATGCTGGTATTCGTTCGCACAGACCGCTGATCCTCCCCGTTGGGGTCGAGCGCGGACGCGGGTAAGCCGAGCGCGATCGCCTGCGGTCGCAGGACCGGCGGGAGGCGAAGCATCCCCGACTCGTTGGACAACCCGCCGGCGACGAAATAGCGGACGGCTTCCGAGCCTCCGCTCACCGAGAGATCGTATTTCTGCCGGTCGCCGGTCCCATAGATCGAATAGGACGGATCATTTAACGGATTGAACGTGGTAGTACTATCGACCGCGCAATTGCCCGCCGTCGAGGCGTACCCCGCGAAGCCGAGGGTGAGCGGACATTGCACCGCCGTGGGGTTTGCACCCGTCGTGTGTCCCCAGCTGTAGTAGTACTCGGGGAATCCGGTCGGGATGTCGTTCGCGCCATCTTCCACCGAGGCGTGCCACTGCGGCTTGCCGGCCGTGCCCGGTTTGGTCGTGATCACGATCACGCCGTTCGCCGCATCCGTCCC
>PLLD01000212.1 GCA_003141205.1 Gemmatimonadota bacterium | reverse complement strand
CTGGGAGTTGGCGCTCGGCATGGTGGGCACCGCGGTGGCGGGCGGCGCGTTCCGGTACGGGATGCGGGAAACGCTCAACGGCGTCAGCCGGAAAGTCGAGTACGACCTCCGCAACACGCTGTTCGCGCATCTCGAGACGCTCGACGCCGCCTATTTCGGCCGGATCCGAACCGGCGACATCATGGCGCGCCTGACGAACGACCTGAGCGCGGTCCGAATGGCCGCAGGCCCCGCGATCATGTACCTCGTGAATACGATCACCGGCGGACTCTTCGCGCTCGCGCTCATGCTGCAGATCAGCCCCCGCCTGACGGGGATCGCGCTTCTGCCGCTCCTGCCCCTCCCGTTCATCATGGTCCGTCTGGGGCGCGTCATCCACGACCGGTTCGAGGCGGTTCAACAGCATTTCAGCACGATGACGACGCACGTCCAGGAGAACATGTCGGGGACGCGTATCGTCCGGGCCTACCGCCAGCAGGGCCCGGAGCTCGAGCGCTTCGGCCGCCTCAACGACGAATACCTCGCCCGCAACATGAGCCTCGTGCGGCTGTACGGAGCGATGAACCCGGGCTTCGCCGTGCTCGCGGGCCTCGCGGCCGTCGCCGTCCTGGGTGTCGGCGGCACCCTCGTTCTACGCAATACGATCACGGTCGGCGCCTTCGTCGCCTTCGGATTCTACCTGGCCACGTTGACCTGGCCGCTGATCGCGCTCGGGTGGGTCATCAATCTGTTCCAGCGCGGCGCCGCGTCGATGGGACGGTTGAATGAGATCTTCGCCGCGCGCCCCTCCGTGGCCACGCCACCGCAGCCGCGGCCCCTGCCCGCCGCGCACCGCGGCCGGTCCATCGAATTCCGCGGTGTCGGCTTTCACTATCCGGTGGAAGCCGGACAAGACGACGATTCGACCTCGCCGCGCTGGGTGTTACGCGACATCTCGTTCCGGATCGCCGCCGGGGGGACGTTGGGCGTGGTCGGCGCGACGGGCAGCGGCAAGAGCGCCCTGCTGGATCTCATCCCGCGTTTCTACGACCCGCAGGAGGGGGAGATCCGCATCGACGACGTGCCCCTCCGGGAGCTGTCGCTGGGAGAGCTCCGCGCGACGATCGGCGCCGTGCCACAGGAGAGCCTGCTGTTCAGCGACACGATCGCCACCAATCTCGAGTATGGGCTGCCGACCGAGGACCCGCAGCTGGGCCGGCCGGATGGGGCGGGCCAGTCCGAGACACAGTGGGCCGCGCACATCGCGCAGCTCGACGCCACCGTCTCCGATTTCCCCGGCGGCTACGACACGATGCTGGGCGAGCGTGGCATCAACCTGTCCGGCGGACAGAAGCAGCGCGCGGCGTTGGCGCGCGCGCTGGCGCGGCGCCCATCCATCGTCCTGCTCGATGATGCATTATCGGCCGTCGACACGGATACGGAGGCCCAAATCCTTCACGGACTCGCGACCGCGCTGTCCGGACGCACCGCCGTGATCGCCTCGCATCGTGTGAGTGCCATCCGCGATGCGACGTGGATCATCGTGCTCGACGAAGGGCGCATCGTCGAACAGGGTCGCCACGCGGACCTCATCGCGGCGGGCGGCCGATACGCATCCCTGCTCCGGCGGCAACAGCTCGTCGAAGCGATCGAGAGCGACGTGGCATGACCGCGCCCCGCATGCCCTGCGTCGTCATCGTCGACGACAACGACGACGTCGCCGAGGCGCTGCAGCTCTTTTTTGGCTTGGCAGGCTACGAGACCCACATCGCCAACTCCGCGGCCGCGGCGATCGCCGCGTGCACGGCGGTGGCCGCGCGGGGCGCCGTCGCGGACCTCATGCTGCTCGACCTCTCCCTTCCGGACGCGGGCGGTCTCGCGGCTCTCCAAGCGGCCACGGCATCGGGCGTCCGGCCACGCGTGACGGTGGCGCTGACAGGACACACGGATCCGGCGACCGCGGCCGAGTGCCGCGCCGCGGGGTGCCGGGAGGTCGTCATCAAGCCCGTGGGGATTCGCGACCTCGTAGCCCGGGCGGCCGCATGGCTGGCGTAGGACCCGACCGCCGCCTTCAGCGGCGCGCCGGCGCGTGGCTGCAGTGGTACTACCGTCTCAAGTACTATCCCTTTCGCCGCGAGCGCCGCCCGCGCGACGGGCGGCGCGGACTCCTCGCCCTCCAGATCGATGCGCTGTCCTACGCCGATCTGCGCCGCGCGATTCGGTTGGGTTACTGCCCAACGATCGCCCGGCTCCTGCGCGAAGAGGGATACGCGTTGCGCCGCTGGTTCTGCGGACTGCCGTCGACGACGCCGTATTGCCAGGCCGGAATCTTCCACGGCGAGAACGCCGGGATCCCGGCGTTTCGCTTCTACGACAAGGCGCTCCGCCGCGTCGTCACGTGTAACGCGCCCGAGGGCGTGCAATACATCCGCGATCGCATCACGGCACCCGGCGCCCTCGCCGGCGGCTCGAGCTACGTGAATCTCCTCGACGGGGATGCGCAGACGGTCGCTTTCACGATCGCGACACGCGAGCGCCTCTCGGTGTATCGGCGCCTCGGCGGCACCCGGATGCTCCTGCTCATCGCTCTGCACCCCGTGCGCCTCGTGCGCATGCTGGTCCAGGCCGTGGTCGAATGGCTGCGCGAAGAATGGGAACGGCTGCGCGGGGAGATCGCGGGGCGCACGACGCACGCCGAGGGGATTTTTCCCTTCCTCCGCGTCTTCACCAACGTCGTCGTGCGCGAGCTGCAGACGATGGCGATGCTGCTCGACCTCTACCTCGGCGTGCCCGTCATCTACAGCACCTTCATGCAGTACGACGAGCTCGCGCACCACTTCGGACCGACCAGCCGCCAGGCCCTGTCCGACCTGCGGCGCACGGATGCCCGCATCAAGGAGCTGGTCCGGATGATCCGCGCGGTCGCCGGCCGCGGATACGATGTCGTGCTCCTCTCCGACCACGGCATGACCCCGGCCATCAGCTATCGGGTGGAATACGGCGAGTCCCTGGGGCGCACGCTCGAGCGAATCCTGGCGGACGATCCCGCGCCGACCGGGGTCCCGCCCTTGCATGCCGTCGCCAGCTACGCCGACGGGAGCGAGTACGCGGACGTCGGCGCACAGGTGCTCGAAACCACGGCGCTGGTCACGTCACCCCGGCTCGGCTCACTCCGGCGCGCCATACGGCACGCGCGGGACTGGGTGCGCCGCCACTACGGACTGCGCGAGCTGGTCCTGCCGGAGAAATACCGCGTCGACACCGCCAACGCGGTGGTGGTGACCTACTCGTCGTGTTTGGCGGAGGTGTATTTCGCCGAGGACGCGCGCGCCTTGCACCACCGCGACGTTCTTGCGGACGTGCGCCGCGCCCGCGTGTACGCCGCGCTCCTGGCGCACCCCGGGATCGGACTGCTCGCCACCCGCGCGGGTCGCGCGATCCACCTCGAGAGTCGCGCCGGCCGGGCCACGCTGTATGACGGGACACTCGACGTCATCGCGGGATCCGATCCGCTCGAGCCCTACGGCACGGGACCGGTCGTCCATGCCGCCGTGATGGCGATGGTGCAGCAGCCGAACGGCGGGGACATCGTCCTCTTCGGCGCGTATGATGGCTACGACATCGTGTCGTTCGATGACCAGGTCGGCGGTCACGGCACCGTCGGCGGCGATCAGGCGCATCCATTCATCATCGCCCCAGCCACTCTCGCGCTCGCACGCGAGCGACTCGAGAACGCCCGCGACGTACACCGCACCGTGATGCTGCGCTACACCGCCGCCCCGGGCGAGGGATCGTCGACCGTCCCGGGTGGCACGGAGCCCGCAGCGCCGGCCACAACGATCGATCGGAACGCATCCCCGCTCAGCTCCACCGGTTCCGCGACCGCCGCCGACCGGCGCTGAACTCCCTGCACGACGTCCGCGACGGCGGAGAGGGGCGCGTCCGCCTGCGCCGTGACGTCAACGGCCCAGGCCCCGCGGTCCCTGCCCTTGACTGCGTGCCGGTACGTGGCTGTGTAGACGGTATACCGGGGTGCCCCCCTCGGCTGATCGGCGCCCTCCAGCGGCTCCGCAGACTCCGCGACGATCGCAACGCCCCGGTCCGTGGGCCCCTGCCGGATTGGGGAGAAGAGGTACACCGCGGCGACGCGTTCGGCCGCAACGTGATCCGCGACAGCACGCAGGAACCGCTCATCGATCTCACCGATCGGCATCGCGGCGAAACATGCCGGTTCCATCAGAGCAATGCCACCGGATCGCGGTCGAGCGTGAGACGCAGGCCGCGTCCCGGCGGAACCGGGAAGCGGCGCACCAGGTAGCGCGCGACCTGCGTGAGCGCCGCGGGTTGCTCGGCTTTGAGAAGCACGTGCCAGCGCCAGCGCGTCGTGATCCGCTCGACGGGACACGGCGCCGGGCCGATGGCGGTCACGCCGGGAATTCCGCGCGATTGCATCAGTCGATGCAGCCAGGCGGTGCCCGCGACGGCGAGCTGCGCGACCTCGCCCTCGACGGGACCGCTGAAAATCACGTTCGCGAGCCGAACCACCGGCGGATACGGTGGATCCGCCCGCGCCGGCAGCTCGATGCCCACAAAGCCCGCGTAGTCGTGGTGCACGGCGCACCGGACCGCATGGTGCATCGGCAGGCGCGTCTGGATGTAGACACGCCCCCATTTTTTCCGCCTGCCCGCGCGCCCCGCGACCTGACTCAGAAGCTGAAAGCAGCGTTCGGATGCCCGGAAATCCGGCAGGTTGAGGCTGGTATCCGCGTTGACGATGCCCACGACGGTGACCAGCGGCAGGTCCAGCCCCTTGGCCACCATCTGCGTCCCCACGAGCACGTCGGCTTTGTG
>PLLD01000082.1 GCA_003141205.1 Gemmatimonadota bacterium | reverse complement strand
GCGGGCAACATCGGCGGCGGCGGTTATATGGTAGTGCGGATGGCGGACGGCCGATCCGCCGCGTTCGACTATCGCGAGGTTGCCCCGGCCGCGGCGACGCGCGACATGTATCTGGGACCCGATGGGGTACCGACGCAGGAAAGCGTCGTCGGCTATCGGGCGGCGGCGGTACCCGGGTCGGTGGCGGGGCTGGCGGCGGCGGAGGCGGCATTCGGGCGGCTGACGTTGGCGCGTGTGGTGGCGCCGGCCATCCGCCTCGCGCGCGACGGGTTCGTCGTCGATAGCGCCTTGCATCAATCCTTGCGGCATGCCGCGCCCTTGATCGGGCGCTTCGCAGGGAAGGATCGATTCCTTCCCCGGGGTGCGCCTCTGCCGGTCGGGAGCCATCTCGTGCAGCCGGAGCTTGCGCGCACGCTGGATCGGATCGCCGAGCACGGTCCCAGCGCCTTTTACGGCGGGCCGGTCGCGGATGCGATCGTCGCGGAGGAGCGTTTGGGAGGTGGCTTGATCACGCACGCGGATCTCGGGCGCTACCGTGTGGTGCGGCATGTCCCCCTCGTGTCGACGTATCGTGGGGACACGGTGCTCACGATGCCCCCCTCGTCGTCGGGTGGGGTAACGATCGTCGAGGCTCTCAACGTGCTCGCGACCTACGATTCACTGCCTCCGCTCGGGAGCGCGGCATACGCGCACATCCTGGGCGATGTGTTTCAGCGTGTCTTTGTGGACCGGAACGACCGTCTCGGGGACCCCGACTTCGTTCCAGTGCCGGTCGCGCAGCTGACGGACACGGGGTATGCCCGGCGGGTGCGCGCGACGATCCAGCCCGCGCGGGCGTTGCCGACGTCGGCGCTGGCGACGGCGTTAGCCGAGGGGTCACAGACGACGCCGTACTCGGTCGTCGACGCGGAGGGGAACGCGGTGGCGACGACGACGACGATCAACGACCTCTACGGCTCGGGAGTGTACGTGGGGGGGGCGGGGTTCTTTCTGAACGATGAGATGGATGACTTTACGGCGAAGCCCGGCGTGCCCAACCTTTTTGGACTGGTCCAGGGAGCGCAGAACGCGATCGTTCCGGGGAAGCGCATGCTGAGCTCGATGTCGCCGACCATCGTTCTCGATTCCGCCGGGGGGGTGCTATTGCTGGTCGGCGGCCGTGGCGGATCGCGCATCATCACGAGCACGGCGCAGGTAATTCTGGATGTGGTGGACCGGCATCAGACGCTGCCAGTGGCGATGGCGGCTCCGCGCATCCATCATCAGGCGTTGCCGGATACGTTGCGGTATGAAGTGACGGCGGTGTCCGAGGCAGGGCTCGATTCGTTGCGCGTGATGGGGCATCGCGTTGCTCCGGGGGGAGCGAGCGGGACGTGTGTGGGGATCCTTCGCGTGGCGGGTGGGGGGTACGAGGGAGTGGTGGATCCGCGCACGAGCGGTGGGGCGGTGGGATACTAGGTGGAAAAGATTTGCGTGGATTTCACGGGTGTGATGTTGATATCGTAACACGATGCAACCAAACGATTTATCTTTCTATAGCGTGGCTTGAAAACGGGCGATAGCATACCGCCCTTGTCGCCCGTACCCGCCGGATCATCGTCTTTACTTTGGAGCCCGTCGCAATGCCATTGTCCACCACGCCGCCCGGCCCCGCTTCGTTGTCGCAGAACGCACGCACGGTATTGGCGAAGCGCTATCTCGTGAAGGATGAGTCGGGAGAACCGATAGAATCTCCCGAGGGGATGTTCTGGCGTGTGGCGTCAGTGGTAGCGGAAGCGGATCGCCGGTACGGGGCGAGCGATGCGGTGGTGCAGGCGGTGGCGGAGGATTTCTATCGGCTCATGACGGAGCGTCGCTTCGAGCCGAACTCGCCGACGCTCATGAACGCGGGGCGGCCGCTCGGGCAGCTGTCGGCCTGCTTCGTTCTGCCGGTGGCGGACGCGTTGTCGAACGGGAAGGACGGGATCTACGACACGCTGACCGCCATGGCGTTGATCCACCAGAGCGGGGGCGGCACCGGATTCTCCTTCTCGCGGCTGCGTCCGAAGGGATCGATCGTGCGCTCGACGACCGGGGTGGCGTCGGGGCCGGTGTCCTTCATGAAGCTGTACGATGCCTCGACGGACGCGGTGAAGCAGGGGGGAACGCGGCGCGGCGCGAACATGGGGATCCTGCGCGTCGATCACCCGGACATCATGGACTTCGTCACCTGCAAGGAGGATCTCACGCAGGTGACGAATTTCAACATCTCGGTTGCGATCACCGAGGCGTTCATGGAGGCGCTGCGCGATAGGCGCAGCTACGATCTGATCGATCCGCACAGTGGGGCGGCGGTCGGGCAGATGGATGCGACGATGGTGTGGGACAAGATGATCCTGGGGGCGTGGCGGACGGGGGAGCCGGGCTGCTTCTTCGTCGATGAGGCGAACCGATACAACCCGGTGCCGCACCTGTTCAGCTACGAGGCGACGAACCCGTGTGGGGAGCAGCCGCTCGGGCCGTACGACGTGTGCAACCTCGGGAGCGTGAACGTCGGGTATCACGTCAAGGACGGGCAGCTCGATTGGGACGCGTTCCGGCGGGACATCCACCTGTCGACGCATTTCCTCGACAACATCATCGATGCGAACCATTACCCGCTGCCGGCGATCGACACGCTCTCGAAGCGCATCCGGCGCATCGGGCTCGGGCTCATGGGATTCGCGGATGCGCTCGTGCGCATGGGGATCGCGTACGATTCCCCCGAAGGGGTGGAGATGGGGCGGAAGGTGATGGCCTTCCTCGACATCGAGGGGAAGCGGGAGAGCGAGCGGCTGGCGCACGAGCGCGGGACGTTCCCGGAGTGGGCGCGGTCGATCTGGGGTCCGGACGAGACGTGTGCGCGCGATGCGGCGGGGAAGCGGATCCGGCCGATGCAGCTGTATCGGAACTGCAACGTGACGACGATCGCGCCGACGGGAACGATCTCGATCATCGCCGGGTGCTCGTCGGGGCTCGAGCCGTTGTTCGCCGTGGCGTTCATGCGGAACCAGGCGGGCGGGATGATGCCCGACGTGAACGAGGACTTCGTGGCGATCGCGAAGCGGGAGGGCTGGTATTCCGATTCGCTCATGGAGCAGATCGCGCGGGAGGGGCGGATCGACTTGTCCGAGGTCCCCGTGAAGTGGCAGCGCGTCTTCGTGACGGCGAACCGGATCGCGCCGGAGTGGCACGTGCGGATGCAGGCGGCGTTCCAGGAGCACTGCGATTCCGGGATCAGCAAGACGACGAACTTCGCACATACGGCGACGGTCGAGGACGTGCGCTCGATCTACGAGCTCGCCTATGAGCTCAAGTGCAAGGGTGTGACGGTCTATCGCGACGGGTCGCGCGACAACCAGGTGTTGTCGACGGGCGCGACGGAGAAGGCGCAGGCGGAGCGGGAGCAGGGTGGCGCGCCGAACACCGCGGTCGCGGACCGGCGGGAGATCGGGGAGTTGCAGGGGCAGATCACGGAGCTCGTGGCCGAGATCGAGCGGCTGAAGCGCGCCCTGTACGACTCCGAGGCGGAGAATCTGCAGCGGCGGGCGAAGCGGTCGCGGCCCGAGAAGCTGCGCGGGATGACGACGCGGTACGAGACGCCGCTCGGGACGATGTTCATCAACATCACGGAAGACGAGCGCGGCCAGCCGTTCGAGGTGTTCATCAATCTCGGGAAGGCGGGTGGCGCGGCGATGGCGGATGCGGAGGCGATCGGCCGGCTCATCTCGCTCGCGTTGCGGTCGGGGATTCCGCTGCCGGCGATCCATCGCCAGCTCCGCGGGATCAGCTCGGATCGCGCGGTGGGGGTGGGTCCGAAGAAGATCCTCTCGGTGCCGGACGCGATCGGGTTGGCGCTCGAGGAGTGGTGGCGGGACCGGACGCAGGGGCAGCAGCAGGACCTCCTGGGCGGGGTGTCGACGCCGAAGGCCGGGGTTCCGGTGCTGGACGATGTGGCGACGTCGGTCGCGGCGCCTTCGCCGGTTGCCGGATTCGGCGGGAGCGGGACGGCCGGTCAGTCGACGCTATCGGTCCCGGGGACGGGGATGTCGTCGTTCATCGGGACCTGCCCGGATTGCGGCTCGCAGCTCGAGTTCGCGGAGAGTTGCATGAAGTGTCACGTGTGCGGTTTTTCGGAATGCGGGTGAGCTAGCCCGGCGCTGTCATTCTGCCATCGGGACGGGGCCGTACGCTATTGCGTGTGGCCCTTTTCTCATACTCAACTATCCGTCTAGCCGTGCTCGAAGACGGTCCGCCGCTCCGCCCGGGTCATACTACCGTTCCGAACAGGGCCCCGACCCCTGCGGTCACCGCCATGGCCAGCGCTCCCCAGAACGTGACGCGTATGACACTCGGCGCCAGGCGTGCGCCGCCCGCGCGTGCCGCCAATGCACCCAGGAGGGCGAGGAACAGCAACGAGGTACCCGACACGACGATGAGCACGTGCGCGAGAGGGACCAGGGCCGTAACGAGGATGGGCGTCGCCGCTCCGATGGCGAAGCTGCCGGCCGACGCGAGCGCCGCCTGAACGGGACGGGCTCGAAGCGTCTCCGTGATGCCCAGCTCGTCCCGCGCATGCGCGCCCAGGGCGTCATGGGCCATGAGTTGATCAGCGACCTGCTGCGCGAGCGATGGATCCAGGCCGCGACTGACGTAAATCGCCGCCAGCTCCCGATGCTCCCCCTTGTCGTCGGCCGTGAGCTCCCCGCGCTCCCGATCGAGATCGGCGCCTTCCGTATCGGCCTGGGAGTGCACCGACACGTACTCACCAGCGGCCATCGACATTGCTCCAGCGGCAAGACCGGCCACCCCCGCGACTAGTACGCTGCCCCGAGTTCCATGGGCCGCCGCGACGCCCAACACCAGGCTTGCCGTCGACAGAACACCGTCGTTCGCGCCCAGTACTGCCGCGCGCAGCCACCCGACGCTTCCCGTATGGTGTCGTTCCTTGTGGGATATCAGCATGCGTGGCCCCTCGTGATGGGGCGGCCGTCGCGGCCGCCATACTGCTCTATCGAGCGGTGAACACGTCCGCGCCGAATGTCGTGAGCTGCGCATCGCCCGCATACCCGAGAGACGCAAGCCCGAACAGATCCTCGATCCAGCGCAGCATCGAATAGTGATTGTACGGCTCGGCCGAGACGGTGCCCCCCGTGATGAACGGGGAGAGCAGCACCGCGCCGACGCGACCGCCCCCGGGGCCGGACCAGCCGGGCGGATGCGCCGCGCCCGGCAGCCCTTTCTCCCCGCAACACGCGGCCGGATCCAGCCCCTCATCGAAGGTGATGATCAAGAGCCCGTCCTGCTTGAACGCCGGCGAGCTCGTGATCATGGGCACCCAGTGCTCCAGGAATGCGTTGGCCGAGACCAGACCACCCGGCTCGCGGTCCACGCAGGGAGTATCGTGGCCGTCGTGGCAGAGGTTGGGGGTGATGAAGGAGTAGTTGGGCGTGGTCGCGGCAGTCGCCAGATCGGCCGGGAGCTGGCTCAGATTGACCACGTGGGCCGTGCAACGCGCCGGGTCATCGATCAGCGAGTGGAAGTAGAAGAACGGATTGTGCTTCGTCGCGTACTGATCGGTCGGCTCCCGATGCGTCGTGCGATCCTTGGCCCCGATGGCGGGGTGGCCGCACGCGGCCGCCTCCTTCGCGGGGTCCCCGCCCAGGTCTTCCATGTACCCCTTCCAGGAGAGGTGCGCGGCCTCGAGCTGATCGGCGATCGTCTTGACCATCGTCGGATACACGCACCCCGATCCGAGCGCCTGCCCGTTCGGATCCAGCTGTGCCGCCGTCAGATGGAACTCGGTGAACGTGCCGCAGTCGCCTTGGGTCTCCTCGTTCGGCGCCTGACCGCTGATCATCGCGATGTAGTTGTCCAGGCTCGAGTGACCGATGCCGAAGTAACCCGCGAGCAGCGCCCCCTGCTGCGGCAGCGTCCGCGCGAGGTACGGGGCCTTGGTCTGCGCCCCGAACGTGATGTCGTAGGACTCGTTCTCGAGGACCAGCAGAAACACGTGCCGGACCGGCGGCGCGCGGTGCACGAGGGCACCGGGGACAACGAGGCTGCACGCCGCGGCGGCAATCGCCCCGCGTCCGAGGATATTCCCAAAGGGTTGCATGGCTCACGAATCTATCGTCTTGCGTGGCGGAGACACGCGGGGCAGTATTTTCGCTCGGTCATACGCGGCCGCCGGTCGCGAACGGGTCCGAGAGGGGTCGCACGGGAGAGGGGGGGAGACCATGGGTACGTGGACGGCTCGAGGGCTCGCAGGTATTACGATGGTCGCCGCGATCGCATGCGGCGGTGGCGGCAGCGGCGGGACGACGTCTCCCTCCAACGCGGTTGCGGACTCAGCGTTCGGCGCGGCCGTGACGGGGACTTTCACCGACTCGCTGACCGGGCCCGCACTCTTCGATGAGGTCGAGGACGGCAACGGCAACGGCGTCGCGTTCCTGCTCAGCTTCGGGCTCGGCACCCAGACGGGCACTGTGATCTTCGCGCGTGAGACTTCCGGGATCCCTGCAGATGGCGACTATCCGCTTTTCCCGGACACCTCCAGCGCCAATCCTGCTGCGACGCAATTCTTCGCCATTGCCGTTCTGGGACCGACGTGTACGGGATGCACCGCCACCGGCGCGGCGTACGAGACGAGCGGAACCCTCTCCATCACGTCCACGTCATCCACGCGCATTCACGGGACCTTCACCTTCGTCGGCATTGAGATCCCGGCCAGCGACACGAGCGCGCGCGATCCGATAACGATCACGGGTGCCTTCGACGCGGCCGCGGGGCCACCCGTCGTCGAGTCGTCCTCGGGGAGTGGCGGCACGAGCGGGTGCGGGATCACCATTAAGTGCAGCCTCGACCTGCCCTACTCGATCGTCGAGCGCACCTCGGCCGGCGACTTCGCGAGCAACGCATGGATCGGCTGGGCCGGGAGCGTCACGGGGCGCGCGGTGAAGACGCGGAGCCAACGGGCCGAGCGATAGAGATCGTTGGATAGGGTGGGGAGGTTGATCGAGCCTTCCCACCCCGCGCTGGTCAGCCGCTCGACCCGTCCGTTGCGGCGGAGCACGGGGATGTCGAGCCCCAGCATCTGCGTCTTGGCGGGGTAGTCCAGAATGAGCTCGCCGGGGCGCATCCCTGCCTGCGCGGCCAGGTGGTCCTCGACTGCGACGGCGAGGGGTCGATCGGTGGCGATCCATTCGCACGCGCCCTCGGGCAGATCCGACGCGGGCCATTCGAGCGCCCGCTTGTACAGGCGCCGCTCCCGCAGCGCGCTGACGAGCGGTGCGTGCGGGGTGGGCGCGAGATGATCCAGCAGCCCCTCATCGGTAAACCCGACGATCGACGCGTCGGACAGCACGCCGGACCGCAGCGCATCCCCTACGACCCGCTTGTACATCGCGGTCGCACTGCGAACCGCATGATGCCAGTACACGTTGCGGTACATCTGGTATTTGGCGAAGAGCAGAGATTCGAGCGCCGCGAGCCCTTTTTCGACGACCGCGATGGTCCGGCGGCCGGTGTCCGGGTCATCCAGCAGCACCATCGAGTGCGTCAGGCGATCGACATCGATCTCCCCATACGGGACGCCGCACATGAGCGCGTCACGCTTGAGGTATTCGATCTTGTCGAGGTCGAGCGAACCGGAAATCAGTCCTTGGAGAGGGCTCGCGCTCGACCCGGTAATGAGGTCGATGATCCGCTGGGGGGCGGCCCACCCCAGCTCCGAGCGCAGGAGTGCCGCGACCTCCCCCTCGGTGACCAGCGGGCGGGCCACGATCTCGTGGTGCACGGCCCCGATCTCCTCGAGCGCGTGCGAGAACGGATAGTGTCCGATGTCGGGCAGCAGCGCGGCCGTCTGGACGATCGCCTCCTCGTCGGACCGCCAGCCGGCGAAATGATCCCGCTCGCCCAGGAGCGCAAGCGTTCGGCGCGCGAGATGGTACGTGCCCAGCGCGTGCTCGAACCGGGAGTGCGTGGCCCCCGGGTAAACGAGATACGTGAGACCGAGCTGGCGCACGTAGCGCAGTCGCTGCACGGCGCGCGTATCGACGAGCCGCATCGCGAAGGGATCGACGCGAATGTTGTTCCAGAGCGGGTCGCGGATGATCTCGAACTGGGTGGCCCCGCGCGTCACGTGCGCCCTCTCAGTTCGTGTACGACGGCACCGTCGCGGTCGGGCTGACGACGAAGCGAATGTACATCCCGCTCAGCGCGTGCCCGGGCACGCCACAGGCGATCGGGTAGCTCCCTGCGGGGCTGGCGGTGAAGTTCATCGTGTCTTCGCCGTTCTGCGGCTGCAACCCATCGGTGAGGTGGGCGGTGTACGCGCGTTGGATCCCCGGCGTATCGGGCGCATTGGGGATCGGCTTCGTGTCCGCCAGGACGATCGCGGAGTGCGGAATGGCGTCCTTGTTCACGACATCGGCGTTCACCGTCCACCCCAGGGGCACGGTGATCGTGCTCGTCCCCTGCGATCCGCCGTTGAAATTGAATCCGCCCTGCACGCTATTGAACGCCGCGAACAGCTTGTACGTCACCGTCTTCGTCTCGGCCGTGTACGACAGGAACTCATTGACCGTCTTCGGCCCTGCTGTCGGCGCTGCCGTCGGCGCACCCTGCGCCGGAACGGCCCGCGCCGGGCGTCGCGCGATCGACAAGCCGGCGGCGCCAAGGGCGACGAGCTCTACGCCGGCGATGAGGGCCAGCGGATACATCAGGCGACGAGACATGCGCGCTCCGGAGGATCGGAAGGATTCAGGCCGGCGTCGATCTGGGGTCGCGGCGGCCGTATCGAACGATACTACCCCGCTCGGGGGCCGGCGTCCGTGACGTCGCGTCCCGCGGCGTCGGCGAACCGTTGAAAATTGGCGCGAAACATCTCAGCCAGCTTCGCCGCCTGGGCGTCGTACGCGGCGGGATCCGCCCACTGCTCCCTCGGCCGCAGGACCTCGGCTGGGACTCCCGGCACGCTGGTCGGCGTCGCCAGGCCGAAGACGGGCTCGACGTACGTGGCCGCCCGATCGAGCGCGCCGCTGAGGGCCGCCCGCACCAGCGCCCGCGTGTGCTCGAGGGAGATGCGCTGGCCGACGCCATAGGGACCACCCGTCCATCCGGTGTTCACCAGCCATACGCGAGTGCGGTGCCGGTGCAGCCGCTCGCCCAGCATCTTCGCGTAGATCGCCGCGGGCCACACCATGAAAACCGCTCCGAAGCAGGAGCTGAAGGTCGCCTGCGGCTCCGTGATGCCGCGCTCCGTCCCGGCAACTTTGGCGGTGTATCCCGAGAGGAAATAGTACATCGCCTGCTCGGGCGTGAGCCGCGCGATGGGAGGCAGCACGCCGAACGCATCCGCCGTCAAAAAGACGACGTTGACGGGATGACCACCGCGCCCGCTTTCCACGTGGTGCGGGATGTACGACAGCGGATACGAGGCGCGCGTGTTCTCCGTGATCGACTGATCGCCGAAGCGTACGGTGTGACTGAGGGGGTCGAGGACGACGTTCTCGAGCACGGTGCCGAACATCTGGGTCGTCCGGTAGATGTCCGGCTCCCGCTCCGCGGAGAGGCCGATCACCTTCGCGTAGCAGCCGCCCTCGAAGTTGAACACGCCTGCATCGGACCAGCCGTGCTCGTCGTCGCCAATGAGCGCGCGGTCGGGATCGGCGGACAGGGTCGTTTTGCCCGTGCCGGAGAGGCCGAAGAAGAGAGCGGTGTCGTTGGCGGAGCCGATGTTCGCGGAGCAGTGCATCGGGAGGACGCCGGCTTTCGGCATCAGGTAGTTCATGACGGCGAACATCGCCTTCTTGAGCTCACCGGCGTAGCGCGTGCCGCCGATCAGGATCGTGCGGTGCTCGAAGCTGAGCACGATGAACGTCCCGGTCCGGGTGCCATGGCGCGCGGGATCGGCCTGGAATTCGGGCGCGTGCAGGACCGTGAAGCTGGCCTCGAACGCCGGGAGCTCCGTCGCCTCCGGCCGAATGAACATGTTCCGCACGAAGAGGGCGTGCCATGCGTTCGGTATGATGTAGCGCACGCTCAGCTGGTGCGCCGGGTCGGCGCCCGTCCGCAGATCCTGCACGAAGAGGTCCGGCGCGCTATCGAGATAGGCACGCACGTCGGCGGACAGCAGGTCGAAGTGCGCGGGGGTCATCGGCTGATTGACGGGCCCCCAGTCGATGTCGGCGGCGCTCTCGCCGGCGCGGACGACGAACTTGTCCTTGGGTGAGCGTCCGGTCTGCGGGGCGGTGACCGCGACGAATGGGCCCATATCCGCCAGGTGCCCTTCCCCCCGCCGGATAGCGCCCTCGACGAGCTCCGGGGCACGGAGGTTCCAATGCACGGTACCGCGGGGGTCGAGTCCCTGGCGCGATAGTCCCTGAACGGGCTCGCGGCCGCGGCTTTCGGCGGTAGAGTGGACCTGTGTCGCCATGCTGAAAAGTAATGGCTCGGGATCGTCCCGCCGCCCCCGGCTCAGACCTCGAGCCGGTCCCCCGGGCGGGCGACCAGCTCGTACAGCACGGGCATGAGAAAGACGCTGATGAAGAGCCGCGAGAAGAGCCCGCCCACAATGACGAGGGCGAAGGGGCGTTGCGTGTCCGTTCCGACCCCCGTGGCGAGGGCCGCAGGGAGCAGGCCGAGCGCGGCGACGAGAGCGGTCATCATGATGGGTCGCAAGCGCAGCACCGCGGCCCGGCGTACGGCGTCGGATATCCCCATTCCGCCGAGACGCAACTCATTCGCGTAGGAGATGTAGACGACCGCCGTCTGCACCGACACGCCGAACAGGGCCAGGAAGCCGATGCCGGACGACACCGAAAAGGGGGTTCCGGTCACGGCGAGCGCGAGGACCCCTCCGATCGGCCCGGAGAGGATGACGCCGAGAAGCGTGATCAGGGGGAATTTGAAATTGTGGTACAGCGCGAACAGCACCGACAGAATGAGCAGCAGCGTGATGGGGAGGACGACCTGCAGCTGCGAGCGCGACGCCGTGTATTCCTCGTACTCTCCCCCCCACACGACGCGATAGCCCGGAGGGAGAGAGACCTGGTCCGCCACCCGCCGGCGCGCCTCGCGCACCGTGCTCGCGAGATCGCGCCCCTCGACGGAGTACTGGATGCCGACGTAGCGCTGGTCGTTCTGCCGATAGATGAACGCGGCGCCGCTGCCGATCGCGATGCGGGCGAGCTCGCGCAACGGGATCGCCTGGCCGTCCGGCGTCGGCACCAGGATATTGCCGATCGCCTCGGGGGTTTCCCGGTACTGCGGCGCGAGTCGCACCACGAGATCGAAGACCCGCTCCCCCTGCACCACCTGCGTCGCGGCCGCTCCCCCGATCGCCGCCTCGATGAGCCCATTCACGTCGGCCACGTTGATGCCGTATCGCGCGATCTTGGCGCGATCGATCGCGATCGTCAGCGCGGGCTGACCCAGCTCCTGCACGAGCGTCAGCTCCGCGAGCCCCCGGACGCCCTCCATCACCTTCTTGATCGCCTTGCCGCGGTCCTCGAGCGTCGCGAGATCGGAGCCAAACACCTTCACATCGAGAGAGCTCTTCAGTCCGGTCTCCGCCTCGTCGACGGCGTCTTCCGCAGGCTGCGTGAAGTTGAACGTGATGCCGGGGAACACCGCCAGCTTGTCCTGGATCGCGGCGATGAGGGCGGGCTTCGAGTGATGCTGCCCCGTCCACGCCGCGTACGGCTTGAGGCCGACGTAGAACTCCGCGTTGAAGAATCCGGTGGCGTCGGTACCGTCATCGGGTCGCCCGTGCTCGTCGGCGACGATGGTCACCTCCGGAAAACTGCGCAGGATCGTCCGGATCTGCGGCACGATGCGCGACGACTCATCGAACGAGATCGTGTACGGCATCGTCGCCCGCACCCACAGCGCCCCCTCATCCAGCTTCGGCATGAACTCGGCGCCCAGTCCGAACCAGAGCGGGATCGAGAGCGCGAAGATCGCGGCCGATCCGATGATCGTCGTCCATGCGTGCACGAGGCACCAATCGAGCGCGCGCTCGTACGCGCTCAGGATCCACTCGAATATCGCGTTCCGCCGCTCGCGCACCCCGCTGCGCAGAAATACCGTGCACAGGATCGGCACGACCGTGAGCGTGAGCAGCAGCGACCCGACGAGCGCAAATATCGTGGTATCGGCCATCGGGGCGAACAATCGGCCGGACGGGCCGGACAGGGCATAGATGGGGAGGAAGCCGCTCACGATCACCGCGACCGCGTACACGATCGGCCGGTCGACCTCCGACGCGGCGGCGGCCACCACGGCGCGAATCGAATACGTCGTGCCATACCGCAGGCCGAGCTGGCGATGGATGTTCTCCACCATCACGACGGATGCATCGACGAGGATCCCGAAGTCGATCGCGCCGATCGACAGCAGGTTGGCCGGGATGTGGCGGATGTCGAGGCAAATGAAGGCGAAGAGCAGCGACAGCGGGATCGTCGCGGCGACGATCAGCCCCGAGCGCACGTCGTACAGGAAAAAGATGAGCACCACGAGCACGAGGATGATCCCGTGCAGCAGATTGTTCTCGACGGTTCGCGTCGTGAGCGCGATCAGCTCGCTCCGGTCGTAGAATGGCTTGATCTGGACGTCCTTCGGCAGGAAGGACCGATTCAGCTCGGCGGTCTTGGCCTCGACCCGCTTCAGCACGGTCTGCGCCTGCTCGCCGGTGCGCATGAGGACCACACCCTCGACGGCGTCGTCCGCGCTGTCGAACCCGAACTGTCCGAGTCGGGGGGCGCTGCCGATCACGACCTGGCCGACGTCGCGAACCAGGACCGGGACACCGCTGTGGACGGCGAGGACGATCTCCCCGATCTCCTCCGGCGTGACGATGCGCCCGAGGCCGCGCACGTAGTAGAACTGCCCCCCTTCGGAATAGAATCCGCCGCCTGCATTGTCGTTGTTGGCGCCGAGCGCCGTCGCGACGTCGGTGGTCGAAAGGCCGGCGCCGGCGAGCTTACCGGGGTCGACCAGCACCTGGTATTGCATCGTGGGCCCGCCGAGCGGCGACAGGTCGGCGACGCCGGGGACGGACTTGTATTGCTTGACGATATCCCAATCATCGATCGTCTTGAGATCGGTCGGACTGCGATCGGGGCTCGTGAGGACGTACCGATAGATGAGTCCTGATGGCGAAGACAGTGGCGCCACGGACGGAGCGATGCCGGGGGGCAGGGTGAGGTCGGCGATCCGCTGGTACACCTGCTGCCGGGCGAAGTACGGATCCGTGCCATCCTCGAACGTCATGATCACGTCGGACAGCCCATACAGCGAGACGGAGCGGACGATGTGAAGCGCGGGGATCCCCGTCATCCCAATCTCGACGGGCACGGTAATGAGGCGCTCGACCTCTTCCGTCGCGCGACCCGGCCACTGCGTGATGACCTCCACCATGGGGGGTGAGAGATCCGGGTACGCATCGACCGGAAGCCGGGTGAACGACCATATACCGATCCCGACGAGCGCTGTGACGAGGAGCCCGACGATGAGGCGCTGCTCGAGGGCCGCGGCGACGATACGGTGGATCGCGGGCGTGCGCCGCGCGATGGGCGCGTCGCCCTCGCGTTCTGCGCCCGGCAGCGTCATTGACTCGACGCGAACTGGAGGAACAGCGCACCGTCCGTCACGATCCGCTCCCGCGCCGCAAGACCGCCGCTGATCTCGTACCGATCGCCGACGCGGGAGCCCACGGTCACGTGGCGCCGCTCGAAGCCGCCGTCGGGGCGAGCCACGAACGCGAAGGGGAGATTGTCATCATCGCGCAGCACCGCCGACACGGGGACGAGAAGTCCGGCTCGCGGGTGCGCGGCCTGGATCGCGACGTCGACGTACATGTCGCGCTTGAGCAGGTCGCGATGGTTCTCCACGACCACGCGGACCGATGTGGCGCGCGTCGCCGGATCGACCAGCGCGCCGACGTATGCGACGCGGCCCGGAAAGGTGTCGGCGGCTGCGGTCGTCACGACCGCGCGCTCATCGGGCGCGACGGCCGCGAGATCGGACTCGAAGATGTTGGCCATGACCCAGACGGTCGACAGATCGGCGATCGTGAAGCATTGGGTCGTGCCTCCGGCAATGAGCTGCCCCGGGTTAATGAGCTTCTCGACAACGATACCGGCGATCGGCGCGCGGATCATGGCCGCCGTGGGCGGGACCGGCTTCCCTTCGCGAATGGCGTCGATCGCGGAGCTGTCGACGCCCAGGGAGACCATCTGCTCGACCGCGGCCTCGCGGTCGGCGTGAGCCGAGGCCGAATCCGCGCGGGCCTGATCGACTTCGCTGCGCGCGATCGCGTCGTTCGTGAAAAGCTGCGCGTCGAGGGTGGCGATGCGGGCCGCGTTGCGCAGGGCCGTCTGCGCCTTCTCGTAGGCTGCGACCGCGGTCGCGAAATCGGGCGAGGCCACTTCGGCGAGCGGGGTGCCGCGGACCACCCGGGTGCCCGTCGTCACGAGGATGCGCGACACCGGCCCGGAGATCGCCGACAGCACCGGAGTGGACCGGTCGCCATTGAACGCCACGGTGCCCGTCGCCGTGATGGTGGGCGTGTAGTGCGTGGAGTCGACCGTTTCCATGTGGATCCGCTGGCGTTGCGCATCCGTCAGCGTGATGCTGGGTGGCGCCGCGCTGCTGTGGGTGTCAGCCGGCGCGGGCGCGTGCGCTGAGCATGCACTCGCGGCGACTGCGGCGCACAGGAGGAGCGGGATCGCTCGTCCGTTAGTGGACATCGGGGGCTCCGGGAGGGAATTGCGCGAGCGGCGCGGCAGTGGCGCGCTCGAGGTCCGCTTGGGCTGCGTTGGCCGCGGCCAATGCATCGGTGTACTGACTCTCCGCGGCCACCATCGTCTGCCGTGCCTGCAGGACCTCGATCGCGGAGGAGCCACCGAGGCCGTAGCTCACCGATGCGACGCGATATGCGTCGCGCGCTGAGGGCAGGAGGTGATCCCGCAGGAAGGCCACCTGCTCGAGCGCGGTCCGTGCCGTCGCGTACGCCGATCGCACGTCCTGGTCGACCGCGGCGTACGTGTCGCGATACGATGCGCTGAGCTCGCGCTCGTGATGCCGGGCTTGGGCGATCTCGCCCTTCAGGTGCTGCCAGAAAAAAATCGGGATCGGCAGCGACACGCCGATCGAGAAGAGGGGCGCGGATGTCGGGAAGTAGGGATCCGGCGCGCCGAGATCCCAGGTCGAGCTGGCCGTGACATCCGGTAACCAGAATTCCTCGGCCAGTGTCGTGGAGGCGTGCGCTCCGCGGCGCTGCGCGTCGAGGCCTGTCAGCTCCGGCCGCGCGCTCAATGCGTGGGTCTCGAGCGCCGGGAGCTCCGGCAGTGCAGGCGGAACGGTCAGGGAGTCTGCGGGCGCGATCGGGAGGCCCAGGGGGCGCCCGACCAGCCGGTTCAGCGACGTCCGCGCGCGCGTGATGTCGCTGGCGTTCGACAGCAGGGCGGCATCCCCTTGTGCGACGGCGACCTCCGCCTGGATCACGTCCAGCTTGGCCGCGGTCCCGGCCGCGTAGCGCGCTTGTGTCTTCGCGAGAAAGTCGGCGCTGAGGCGGCGGCTCTCCGTCAGATCTCCCTCGTGCCGTAGCGCGACGAGCAGCGAATCGTAGGTTTGCGCCGTTTGTGAGGCGATCTGCTGCGTCAGCCCCGTTTCCATCGCCTGCGCCTGGCGGACGCCCGCGGTGCCGATCCCGTATTGCAGCCGGAACTTGTCCGGGAAGGGAATGTCGATCCCCACCATCACGGGTTTCGTCGTCGGCTGGCCGTGTTGGGGTTGAAGGGCGGCCGTGCCCGTGGGATCGGGGATCCCGAGAGTTTGGACGCGCTGCGCGCGCGCTTCGGCCGTCTGCTCCCGCGCGACGACGAGCTGCGGATTCCGCTCCAGCGCGTCCGACACGGCCTGCGCCCGCGTGATGCGGAGCGTGTCGGCAGGTGCCTGACGTGCGGAATCGGATGTCGGTGACTGCTGAGCGGTGGCGACGCTGGCACGGAGTGCAGGCCCCAGCGCGCACACCGCAAGAAGGAATCGCATGGTCTCCCTAGCGGTGGACGCACATACCGTCCCGCACCGTCGGGTGCGGGATCACGTCACAGCAAGGGAGCCGGGGGTGCGCGGGGGGGGGCTGTGCGGAATCGGCGCGCTGCGGCCGGCTTGGCGGCCGTCCGGGCGGCCGCTGCGGGTGGGCCCGGGTGCACCTGCGGCAGGGGCGATGCGGTCGCGAGGACGCGGGCGTGGAGCGATTGCGCCAGGCACCCCGGGCAGGTCGCCTCGTTGTGGGCGTAGTGCAATTGCGTCCCGCGCTGCTCGACGTGGGCCGATGCATCGCGGTGTACACCGTCCGCACTCGCCGCCGCGACGACCGCGATCTGCGCCAGGATCGCCACGCACGCCGCAACGCGGCGCGCGAGGCGCTGGACTCCCATCCGATGCGGCGACACGACCCTCATACGTGTACGACTGTAATTTCGTGGCGGGCGCAACGCCAGAGCGCGGTTCCGGCGCTCATCCCGTTGCGTAGGCGCGCAACCGATCCAGCATCCGGCGATCGGTGGTCACGGGATCGTCCAGTTTTGGCGTCTCGATCACCTTGGGGACCCCCGCAAGTCTCGGGTCGGTCATGATGCGGCGAAACGGCGCCTCCCCGATCTGTCCCTCTCCGATCAACTCGTGCCGATCCTTGCGCGAATTGAACGCGGGCTTGGAATCATTGAGGTGCAGCATCCGGAGCCGCCCGAGCCCGACGACATCGTCGAATCGCGCCCACACGCCATCATAGTCGTTGACGAGGTCGTACCCGGCCGCGAAGATGTGCGCCGTATCGACGCACACACCCATCCGCGACGCCAGTCCTGGCGGGACGCCTTCCACCAGTGCCGCGATCTCCTCGAACGTCGCGCCGAGCGCGGTCCCGCTTCCGGCGGTCGTTTCCATCAGCAACAGCACCTGTCCCGGGGCCTGTTCGAGCGCGGTCGTGATCGCGTCGATGTTGCGCGCGAGCCCGCTGGGGCGGTCATCCATGTAGTTGCCCGGGTGGGACACGATATAGTGCAATCCGAGTGCATCGGCTCGCGTGAGCTCCCCAATGAACGCGGCGAGAGACCGCGCCCGCAGCGTCGCATCGGGGGACGCGAGGTTGATCAGGTAGCTGTCATGCGCCGTCGTCGCGCCCACGACCGACCCCGCCACGGCCTGCCGAAATTCCGCCCGCTCGGCATCCGTGACCTCGCGCTCGGCCCAACGGTTCGCGGATTTGGTGAAGATCTGCATGGCCGTCGCGTCGATCTCGGCCGCGCGCGCAAGAGCCAGGGGCGTTCCGCCCGCCACGGAGACGTGGGCGCCGAGGAGCCCCGCGGTTGCCGGCATCTACTGCGCGCCGCCCGGGCCGGCGCGGAGCCAGTCGAGCGGATCCACGGCCTGCCCCTCGTCGCGCCGTATCTCGAAATGCAGGTGGGGCGGCAAGTCCGGGTCTCCCTGTCCCACCGTACCGAGGACGGTGCCGCGCTGTACGCGCTGGCCCGGCTTCGCGTCCATTCGGCCCAGCGACCCATACACCGAATAGTCACCGCCGCCGTGCTGGATGATGACGGTGTAGCCGTAGGTCCCGATCGGACGCGCCACCACGACCTGCCCGGCGGCAATCGCGCGGACGGGGGTGCCGGCGTCCGCCTGGATCCCGACGCCGTTCCAGCGGGTCGTCGTGCTGTTCGGATTCACCACGCGGCCGAATCGGTACAGGATGGATCCTTCCACGGGCCAGTTGAGCCGTCCACGGTCCCCTTCGGCGATGGTGCTCGAAGTCGACGGAGCGTTGGGACGTGCCTCGGTCCGGTGCCGCTCGGTCTCCATCGATGCGATGACCGACCCGAGACGCGACTCCGACGCGGCGATCCGCTTCAGGCGCGCGGCCACATCGTCCGCCGAACGCTTCGCGACGACGAGGCTGGCCTGCCGCTCCTGCTGGAGGCGCCGCAACCGCTCTTCCTCCGTCGCCTTTTCCGAGCGGTTCTCGACCACGGCATCGTGGAGACCGACGAGAACGTGCCGCTGGCGCTCGATCTGATCGCGCAGTTCCTCGACGCGCGCGACGAGCGACTGATCGTGCAGCGCGAGGAGATGGAGGTACTTGTATCGTGCAATCAGGGCGCCAAAGGAGTCGGCGGTCATCAGCGCCTCCGTCGTATAGAGCGGGCCCTGCTTGTACAGGTCGATCAGCCGCCGGTGCAGCACGGCCCGGTGGATGGCGAGCTGGTCCTCGGCCTGCACGAGCTGTCCGGCGGAGGAGCTCATGTCGTTTGTGATCTCGCCCAGCTGCCGGTCCAGCGTGCGGACGGCGCGCGCCGTCGCGTCCGCCTGGTTGTCGAGGTTGGCAACTTCCTCCGACAGGCTGTGCACGCTGCCGCGGAGCTGCGACATGCGCTGCTCGAGCGCCGAGCGCTCCGCCCGAATGCGCTCCAACTCGGCCTGGTCCGTGCGGATGCGCTCTTCCGCCGACGGCGGGGGGGCTGGTCTGGGTTGCTGGGCGGCGAGCGCGCTGGTGAGCGCGCTGGTGAGCGCGCTGGTGACGCCGAGGCTCGCGGCGGCGAGCAGCGCGTGGGCGCGAACGGATCGCGCGGCCGGCCTCGTCACACGCGCCGGAGGTGCCGGCCGACCGACACCGCGCTGCCGAGCAGTCCGATCACGGCGCCCGCGCACACGCCGAGCACCGCGAAGCCCGGATCGAAGAACACGGTGCGCAGCACGTAGTGATTGATCACCGCGTTCGCGACGTAGGTCAGGGCGAGCGCGAGCAATCCGCCCAGAACGCCCTTCGTGAATCCCTCGATGAGGAAGGGCAGTCGCACGAAAGCATCCGTGGCGCCGACGAGGCGCATGATCGCGATCTCGCGGCCGCGCGCGAGAACCGCCATGCGAATGGTCGCGCCGATGATGATGACCGCGACCGCGGCGAAGGCGACACCGAGGACGATCCCGACGACGGTCGCGACCGTTCGGATCTGATAGAGCTTGGCGACCCAGAACTCGCCGTAGCGCACGTCGTCGACGAAGGAGAACGTGGCCACGCGTGTCGCGACGGACTTGACCGACGCGGGGTCGCGTGCGCCGGGCTTGAGGCCGATTTCGAGCGAGGCCGGGAGGATGCCGGGCTCGAAGACGTCGCTGAAGTCGCCGAGCTCGCGCTTCGCGCGCGCGAGAGCGGAGTCCGGCGACACGTAGGCCACGTGGGCGACCTCGTGGTACGCGGAAATGTCGGCCATGGCGGCCGAGACGACATCGATCGGCGTCGCGTCGGTGACGAACGCCCGGATCTCGACGCGCTCCTCGGCGTGCTGGAGCGTGTCGCGGAGGTTGGTGGCGACGAGGCCGAAGAGGCCGAAGGCGAATAGCGAAAACGCGATCGTCACGATGCTGAGGGCGCTCAGCAGCGGCACGCGGCGGAACGCGATGAGCGCTTCGCGCAGGGCGAGCTTCACAGGGCGAGTCTCATGCGGCGCTCACGCCTGGAACGGGCGCGCGCTCATGCGCCGGCAGTTCATGCGCCGGCAGTTCATGCGACGGCAGATCCGCGATCCTGCCGTGCCCGCTCCCGCTCGGCCACGGCGGGGTCGCCGGAGTCGGCGACGAGGCGGCCGTGCAGCATCTCGAGCGTCCGGGCATCGGACCGGCGAACGAGATCGAGATCGTGGGTCGCCATGACCACCGACGTGCCCGCCGCGTTGATCTCGCGGAGCAGGNNTCGAGGTTGCCGGTCGGCTCATCGGCGAGAAGGACCAGGGGGGAGTTCACGAGCGCGCGCGCGATCGCCACGCGTTGCTGCTCGCCGCCCGACAGCTCCTGCGGCAGAGCGGACCCCTTGGCCGTGAGCCCGACCTGAGCCAGGACGCGGCTCACGCGGCCCGACACGGAGCCCGACGGGGCGCCGATGACATCGAGCGCGAAGGCGACGTTGTCGTGAGCGGTCCGGTCGTCGAGCAGGCGGAAATCCTGGAAGATGACGCCGAGCTTGCGGCGAAGCAGGGCGACCTGGCGGCGGGGCACGCCGCGCGCGCCGCAGGTGACCCCGGCGATCCGAATCTCGCCATTCGTGGGGCGCTCATCGAGGTAGAGCATCCTGAGCAAGGTGCTCTTCCCGGCGCCGCTCGGTCCGGTCAGGAATACGAATTCCCCCTTCGCGACCTGCAGCGACACATCGTCGAGCGCGAGACCCGTGCGTGCGAAATCCTTGGTGAGATGCCGGATGCGGATCATCGGAGCGCCTGCTCGAGATCGGCGATCAGATCGGCAGGGTCCTCGAGCCCCACGCTGAGCCGCAGGAATCCGTCGGGTATTCCCAGCTTTGCGCGCGCGTCGGCGCTTGCGTCCGAATGCGATGTATAGCGCGGCTCGCAGACGAGGGAGTCGACGCCGCCGAGGCTGGGGGCGTGGGTCCAGAGCTTGAGCCGCCGCACGGCGCGGTCCGCGGCCTTGCCTCCTCCGACGAGCTCGATGGCGAGCATGCCGCCCGATCCATCCAGGTGGTGCTGTCCGATGGCGTGGTCCGGGTGGTCCGGTAAGCCGACGTAGTGCACGCGGCGGATCTCCTTGCGTCCGTGGGCCCACTGCGCGACGCGCAGCGCGTTCTCATTCTGCCGCCGCACGCGCACGTCGAGTGTGCGCAGGCCTCGGTCGAGGAGCCAGGCGGCGAACGGATCGGGGCATTGGCCCCACACCGCCATCTTGCGGCGGACCTCTTCGATATAGGGGACCGTTCCCATCACGGCGCCGCCGACCGCATCGTGATGCCCATTGAGGTACTTCGTCGTCGATTGGATCACGACATCGGCGCCGTGCTCGATCGGGCGGAAGTTGATCGGCGATGCGAAGGTCGAATCGACGACCAGGGCGAGACCCAGCTCCTGCGCGAGGGCGCTAATGGGGCGCAGGTCGACGACCCGGCACGTGGGGTTCACGGGCGACTCGAGGAAGATCGCGCGCGTTTCGCGCCGTGTGCGCTTGCGCCAGGCGCGCGATTCCGTCGGGTCGACGAAGGTCACGTCGATGCCGATCGTCGCGAACTCCTGGGCGAGCAGTTGATGCGTGCCGCCGTAGATCCAGCTGCTGGCGAGCAGATGGTCGCCCGGGCGCAGGAGCGCGAGCAACGCGCACGCCGTGGCCCCCATGCCGCTTGCGAGCAGGAGGGCCGCTTCCGCTCCTTCGAGCGAGGCGAGCCGGCGCTGAACGATCTCGGCATTGGGGTTGTTGCCGTAGCGCGGGTACCGCATTCCCTCCGCAGTGCCCGTTTGCTGGACGTGATTGACCGATTGATAGATCGGGCTGACCACAGGCGAGTCGACGCCCCCGCCCGGAGTGCCGCCGTGCACCACCTTGGTGGCGAGCGCGAGCTTCCGGGCGCCGCGCGGGGGCGGCGCCGGTACATCGGCGGCCGTCGCCGACGCGAGGCCAGGGGGAGAAAAGCGGGGTGTGTGGCGCGCCATGATTAGCCGCCGTGTCGCTGAGGCGTATCGAGATCGATCTTTCGGACCCGCACGATCTCGGACGGCGAAACGCCCGCAACGTCACGCAGAACGACCTCACCGACAGGGAGGGAATCGTCCGTCTGCAGCAGCGCGATCTCGTGCCGGCGGGGCGTCTCGACGCGGACGAGCTCGCCGTCCTGCACCAGTCGAAAGGCCGCCTCCCCCGATCTCATTCGGACGGCCGGTCCCCGTTCTGCATCACCGCGGCGGGTGGCGATGTACGCCATGACCCGGAGTGGCGGCGAGAACCCGTCCGGGTCGGCCACGGGCGGCAGGTCGCTCTTGGGGCGGCGGAGAAAAAAGGAGAACATCGTGGTTCCAGAGATGCGCCTCAGTGCTGCGTCATGATGTCGAGCATGCATTCCGCCCGGCCTACCGCAACATACCGCTCACCCGCCGCCGCATCGGCGCCGACGCAAATGACGAGGCGGCGTCCGGAGAGAGCCACCAGCGTCCGCGCGATCCCATCGAGATTCACCGCCAACTCCCCCTCGATCGCGAGGTAGGCGGCCACGCGCCCGACGTCGGCCGTTCCGAGGCGGTACGCCGCGTCCCAGACCCGGCGCTCGTCATCGGGCACGGCACCCAGGAGCCGGGCGTCTCCGGCGGGCCCGACGCCCTCCGCAACCAGCGCGAGCCCGTATCGGGCCAGCGCGGCCTCGATGGCATCGACGTGCGCCTCCTGGGCACCGCGCAGAACGAAATACGCATCGTGCGGGGCTCCGGGGAGGGCGTACCGCAACAGGAGCTTGGCGACCACCTCATCGGCGCAGGAATAGTCGAGCAGGCCCACGTGCGTGACGTCGATGATCGCGAGCAGGCGCCCGGCGCCCAGCGGCTGGGCCGCGAGCTCGTGCTCGATCTCGGCGCGGACCGCCGCCCCGGTCGATCGCGTGACCAGGTTGGTATAGAGGTCGCTCACGGAGCGGCGCAGCACCGATCCAAGGTCGAAATGATGAATCATCAGGGCGCGCGCTCCGCCAGGCGCTCCGGAATGGTGATCTGGACCTGCGCGCCGGGAAATGGCGCGAGCTCCTCTCGCAACGGGACGTCGTCGTCCCACGGCGGGACGATCGCGATGCGCGCCGTTCCGCTGCGCACGGAGAGCTTCCCCTCCCACTTGCCCAGGAAGTTGCGGGCGCCCGCCAATCCCTGCCCGCGGCCGCGGTCGCGAAATCGGCTCACGCCCCGAATCACCGCTTCCTCGAGCGCCGTCCCGTCGTCCCACCGGTCGGACGCCACGCGTCCGGGGGTGCTCTCGAGCGAGCGCCGAAATCCGATTCCGGCATCGCACACCGCGATCTGCACGACGCGGCGCCCGAGGCGTTGCCGCCAGCGGTACGTCTGGACCGCGACCCAGCCGCCGCGGCCGGCGTGCTCGACCACGTTCTGGCAGATCTCGGAGAGCGTCATGACGAATCGGACCGACGCCTGCGCGTCGATCCCGAGCTCCGAATGCAGGATCTGCTGCGACCGCGCCTGGATGCGCTCGACCACGTCGTGGACGTCCGCGCTTTGGGCCACCGGCGTAATCTCGAGCAGCACGTTCGACTCGCCCGCGGGGCGCGCCCGGGGGACGGGGCCGCGCAGGTCGAACAGCTCTTCCGCGTATCGATAGAAACCGGTGCGCGACCAGTACGATTGCGTCTCCTCGAGCTCCGGTGTCGCGAGCGACGGCCGCGCCGTTCGTGTCTGTGCGAGCGTCAACAGGGCGATCAAGCCATAGGGGGAGGCCCAGCGGGTGTGCCGCGCATCGAGCAGCAGCTTGTCGTCGGGCGCGAGGGGCGCCAGGTGATCAAGGACCTGCTCGAAGGTCGTATCGTCCAACGATGGCGGGACGGCGATGACGACGGTCACGTCGGGCTGAGCTCTCCGCGAAGATGGTGGGCGAGGCCGCTCGCGCCGCGATATCCCACGTTGCGGGCGGCGGCGGCGACGGCGACACACATGGCGTCGGCTAACATATCACCCGCGAGCAGCCGGGAGAAATAGGTCGCGCCCCACACGTCGCCGCAGCCCGTGGGATCCCCGCCGTCCGGTCCTCCGCTCGGCACGTGCGCGGCGGGCACGCGTGCCGTCCGGACGGGACCGCCGGCCGCGGCGCGCGCCGACCCGGTGGCGGCGTGGTTGCCGCGGCCCCAGAGGCCGTCCAGGGTATCGAAGTCCGGGCTCGCGAAATACACGACGCCGCGACTGTCGAGCGTCACCGACAGGCACTTCACTCCCGCGGCCAGCGCCGTCGCGGCGAGCGCCATGGGTTCAGGCGCAAGGAGCGCCATTTCGTCCTCGTTCACCTGAAGCAGGTCGGCGCACCGGCACCAGGCGGCGACGTTCGGGAGCGTGCGCGGTGTGCGGCCGCCTCCGGGTTGAGTCGCGAGCAGGAGCGAGTGGAGGTCGCAGTAGATCGGCCCCCGGAAATGCTGCCGGACGAGCTGAAAGGTCTCGAGATCGAGCTCGACGCCACTGATGAAGTTCACATACAGGGCGTCGAGGTCGCGCAGAAGGGGTTTGAGACCGATCCACGACCAGCCGGGCACGCCGCCTTGCAGGCGCTCGCTCCGGCGCTCGGCACTCTGGTACCGGAGCTCGACGCGATTGTTGGCGTACGGCACTTCGATGAGCGCCGCATCCGGGGCGAGGCGTCGCAGCGTCCGCAGGTACGCGCGCGCCCGGTCCGCGAGGTCGGCGCCGACCTTGAGCAGCGGGACGAGATCCCACGCCTCCGGCAGCGCGGCATCGAATGCGCTGAGCGCGTAGGTGATCCCGCCCCACTCCTCGACCGGGCCCGTCCGGACGTCACGACCATAGATGATGTCCCAGACGAAGGTGCCCAGCACTCCGACCCTCACGCAGTCTCCAGTACCTGCGCCTTGAAGGTCGCGACGGCACCGACGACGCCCGCCGTGCCGGCGAGAATGCCCGGTACGATACGGCACGCCTCGACCGCGGGGCGAAACGCGCGCCGCCGGACCTCGGCCCGCAGCGGCGTGAACAGCGCCTCGCCCGCCTCCGTCACGCCGCCCGCGAGAACGACGACATCCGGGTTGAAGATGTTGAGCAGATTTGCGACGCCGGCGCCCAGGAACCGCGCCGTCTCGCGCACCACCTCCTGGGCGATCGCGTCCCCCGCGCTCGCCGCGTCGTACACCGTGCGCGCGGTGATCCGAGACAGGTCGCCGCCGACCATGCCAACCAGAAGGGACGGTTCCTCACCCGCCAGCGCCTCCCGGGCGCGCTCCGCGATCGCGGGACCCGACGCGTAGGCCTCGAGACAGCCGTAGTTCCCGCATTTGCACCGGCGTCCCGTCGAATCGATCGTGGTATGGCCGATCTCGCCGGCAACGTCGGACGACCCGTGATACAGGGCGCCGTTCAGGATCAGCCCCCCGCCGATCCCCGTCCCGATGGTGAGGCCGACGACGTTGCGCCCGCCCTTGGCGGCGCCGCACCACCATTCCCCGAGCGTCGCACAGTTGGCGTCGTTGTCGAGCGCCGCGGGCAACCCGGTGCGGTCGGTCAGCGCCTGCCGCAGCGGGAAGTTGTTCCACCCAAGATTGGGTGTGATGATCACGACGCCGCGCTCGCGGTCCAGCGGTCCCGGCGCTCCAATGCCGACGCCCAGGAAGTCCTCCGTCGCGGCGCCGGTCTCCGCTGCGGTCGCCTCGATCACGTCGGCGACCATCTGCGCGATGCGATCCATCACGACCTCGGCGCCATCCTCGGCTCCGGTTGATTGAGAGCGGACGGCGTACTCGTGGCTCCCGTCGACGGGCATCGCGCCCGCGACGATGTTGGTGCCGCCGAGGTCAACGCCGACGATGTATTGCCGTTTGCGAGCGGAGGACTGGGAGCTCGGCATGGGCCTGGGGGATAAGGTTCAGAGCGGGACGGAGACGGTCGGTGCGGTGACCTGGCGCACCAGTGCGGCGACGTGCTCGACCGAAAGGTCGCGCATGCACCGCCAGTGCCCCAAGGGACAACGACGGGGGCCGTGCCGGTCGCACGGCCGGCAGGGAAGATTAGTCACTTCGGCTATCGCGTGCCGCGGGGCGAGCGGTCCGAAGCCAAAGCCGGGAACGGTCGGCCCGAAGAGCGTCACGGTCGGCGTGCCCATCGCCGAAGCAAGGTGCTGCGGCGCGGAATCGTTCGTAATGAGAACGGCGGCGCGCCGGATGAGCTCCGCGGAGCCGAGCAGGGTGAGCTGTCCCGTCGCGTCGATCGCGCGGCCTGCTCCGACGGCTGCGGCCACCTGCCGGGCGATCTCGGTGTCGGCGGCGCTTCCGACCAGGACGATGCGGCCGTCGCGGGCGAGCGCTGCCGCCAGCGCGGGGTAATGCGGCCACCGTTTGGTTCCCCACACGCTGCCTGGCGCGATCGCGATGAGGGGGGAGCCGGCCGCGCCCGCGCGCCCGAGCAGTGCGTCGACCGCGGCGACATCGCTCGGTGCCGGATAGAGGAGGACGCGCGGTCCGCTCGACGACGCGGAGAGCTCGTCTGCCGAGCCCGTCGACCGGGGGGCTTCGGCGAGGCTCAGGAGGCGGGCGGCGTGGTGTGCGTTCTCCCGATACGGGACGCGCCGCGTATACAGGTAGCGCCCGCCCGATGTGGCGAAGCCGATGCGCTCGTGGCAGCCGACCAGCAGCGCGAGCAGCGCGCTCCGCACGGATCCCTGTGCGAGGTATGCGATCGGAGAGCCGGGATCGCCGGCCCGTGCCTGCGCCAGGCGAATCGAGCGGGCGAGGCGCCACAGCGTGGCCGGTGCGAACGGATGCCCCTTCTTGTCGTACGTGAACACGGTGCGGACGTCGGGGTGCGTCGCGAGCAGGGGAGCGGCGGCCGGGGTGACCACGACGTCGACGGGACCGCGCGCGGCCAATTCGGCGAGCAATGGTGTGGTGAGCACCACGTCGCCGAGGAAGCTCGTCTGCACGACGAGCTGCGCTCGCGTGCGGGGTGGGGGCGCGGAGGATGCCGGCGTGGCCCGATTCTCCAGGTCCTGCGCGCGGTGCTAGTCGACCTGCAGAACGGCGAGAAAGGCTTCCTGCGGGAT
>PLLD01000264.1 GCA_003141205.1 Gemmatimonadota bacterium | reverse complement strand
CATCGTGCATCGGAAGCGATCCAGGAAGGCCAGCATGCTGTCGCGCTTACGTCGATCGCGCAGGACGCACGCGACGGCCCCTACTGGCATCACGTCCTGGCGCGCATCTACGTCCTCGCGGGGCAGCCGGAGAAGGCGATCGACGAGCTGGAGATCATTCTCAAGATCCCCTATTTCGTCTCACGCGGGTGGCTCCGCATCGATCCCAACTTCGCCCCGCTACGCGGCAACCCCCGCTTCGAGAAGTTGATCGCCGGGGGCTAAGCGGGAAGCCTCGCCTGACACGCCTCTCCTCGCCTAGAACCTCAGCCCCGCCGTAAACGGCAGGATGTGCGTGTGCTCCACGTCGGTATGGATCACGTGATATCGCGTCTCGACAAAAATGCTGACCGGGCCCAGCCCCACCGAGACACCGCCCCCGAAATGGGTTCCGAAAACCGTCTCCGTTCCCGTCGCGTTCGTCGCGGTCGCGCTCACCACGCGATTGTTGAACCCCAGAAACGGATCGTTGAACGTCGCCGTGTCCCCCGGCGTCCGATCCACCGACACGTGGCGCATGTAGAGACCGAAGCCGACTAACCCATACGGGTGGAAGCCTCTCCCCTTGGGCGTCCCCAACACCGCATCCAGCATCAAGCCGTACACGAGCGCGGAGCCGCCGGTCGCGCTCGGAAGCTCGTTGATCAGCGTCTGCGATCCGCCGAAATGGTTGAACATCCCGTCAAGGCGGATCCCGATCGGTGCGCCCGGCGCGAGCGTCAGAACCTCGGCCGAGAGGGCGTAGCCGTTATGGAAGCGGTCGCCCAGCGCGCCCTCCGCGACCGCGATCCCCCCACCGACCCCCACTGAATAACTGGCCCCGCCCTGTTTCTGCGCGAGAAGTAGTGGCGCCGCGACCGCCATCGCCGCGGCTGCCGCCGGTATCGCCAGACGAAAAACCCGCATCACGCCATCCCGTGAAAAGGTCGCGCGACACGGCCCGCTGCGTCGCCCCCTACATATCGCGCGCGAGCCGGACCCCCACAAGGGTGCGGTGCGCCGCTCCGGCAGAGTCCGTGTGCCTTCGTGACGCGCGTGTGACCCGACCGAGCGCACTCCGTGATCGCAATACGCGTCCGTTGATCCCATGCTCCGCCCCTTCGTCGCATTCGCGACCGCGCATGTCCGTGCCGTCACTCTCACTGCCGCGGCATGTGCGATCGCGTGGCTCGCTGGCGCGGCTCACTCGGAACGCGCCCGGCCGCATCCCATAGGGACGCGGCGGATGCCGCGCCTGGCTCCGGCGACAAACGCCCGTCGCATCTTCGAGGGCGGCTTGGACTCTCTCGCCGACGCGCTCGACACCCTCGCCGCTCTGGCCGATCGGGGCGCCCCTGAGCAGGCCCGACGCGCATTTCGCACGACGCGCGTCGCGTACAAACGCGTCGAAGCTCTGCTCTCGGTCTACGCACCGGATCTCGCCGCGGGCCTCAACGGTCCGCTCGAAGAGGGCGGCGACGATGCGCAGCCGCTGCCCTTCGGCACGCCCGCCGCACTGCAGGTCATCGATGCCGCGCTCTTCCCCGCCATGCCCGACTCCGCGCGCACAACGGTGCACCAGCGTGCGCGATCGAGCGCCGCGGCCGTGCGTCGCTTCCGGGCGCTCACCCGCTATCTCAACGTGTCCGATCCCGCTGTGCTCGACGCCGCGCGCCGCGAAATCGCCCGCGTGAGCACGCTCGATCTGGCCGGCGTCGACCTCGAGCGGAACGAGGACGCCATCGTGGAAGCAGCCGCTGCCCTCGATGGCGTGCGCGCCCTCACACGCGCGTCCGTGTCCGGTCGCGGCCTCGACACCACCCTTCGCAACGCCGTCAGCTACCTGCGCGCTCATTCCGATTTCGTGCGCCTCGATCGCCTCACCTTCATTACAGCATGCGCCGAGCCCGCTGCCCAGGCCGTCGCCGCCGCGCGGGCCGAGCTGGGGCCCGCGCCCGGACCCGTCCGCCGGGCGTGGCGCACCGAGGCCGCATCCGTTTTCGATCGCGCGGCGTTTGACGCGTCCGCGTATGCCGCGCCCCTCGCCCGCACAGCATATCCCTCAACGATCGCACTGGGCGAGCGCCTCTTCCATGACACTCGGCTGTCCGGACCAGGCACGCGGTCCTGCGCGACCTGCCACGATCCGGCGCACGCATTCACCGACGGTCGCCGCGTTCGAACCGCGCTCGCGGCTCCTTCCGCCCACACGGTCACCGCACACCCGGCGCGCAATACGCCGACGCTGACGTACAGCGGATTGCAACCCGTCCTCTTCGCAGATGAGCGGGCGACGTCGCTGGAAGAACAGGCTGCGGACGTCATGGCCAGTCCCGATGAGATGCACGGCTCCGCCACGATCGCGGCGGACCGCCTGCAGCACGACACGACCTATCGGACCGCATTCGCCGCGGCGTTCCAGCTCCCGCCCGCGCAGGCGATTACGAGCTGGACGGTTCGCAGGGCGCTCGCGGCGTATGTCCGCTCGCTCGCCGCATTCGATTCGCGCTTCGATCGCGCCGCTCGCGGCGACACGAGCGTGTTGACCCGACCGGAGCGACACGGGTTCACCCTCTTCATGGGAAAGGCACGCTGCGGCACGTGCCATTTCGCACCCCTGTTCAACGGCACGCTTCCGCCCCGCTTCATAACCTCGGAGCCCGAAATCATTGGAGTGCCGGAGCGCGCACGAGCGCAGCATGCCCGCCTCGACCCCGATCCGGGTCGCGGCGCGATCGACGGCGTCGCCTCGCACCGTTTTGCCTTCAAGGTGCCCACGCTGCGCAACGTGGCCGCGACCGCACCCTACATGCACAACGGGGCGTACCGAACACTCGAAGAGGTTCTCGATTTCTACAACGCCGGCGGCGGATCAGCCGTCGGCGCCGACGTGCCGTATCAGACGTTGCCCCGCCGCCCGCTCCGTCTGACCGACGCCGAGCGCCGCGACATCATCGCCTTCCTCGGCGCCCTCACCGATGCGCCGCCCGTACCAGCACCGACACCGCCGCGTTACCCGAGCGTTACGGCCTGCTCGCTGAGCGCTGACGATCGCGTCGCACGTTTGCCCTCGCACCCGTCCTCCGACATCCCATAACTCCGGATCCCCTCATGACCCTCCCTGTCCGCAGAGCTGCATCCGTCGGCGCGTGCGCCCTCGGCACGGTACTGGCCCTGTCAGCCTGCTCCACCGACGCTACGTCGCCCAAGGCGGACGCATTCGCGAAGATCAACCACGTCGTCGTGATCTATCTCGAGAATCATTCGTTCGACAATTACTACGGCGAGTTCGGGGGTGCCAATGGATTATCGAGTGCGGCGAGCGCGTTGCCCCAGATCGATTCGCAGGGCGTCGCGTACTCGCTTCTGCCGCAGGTGAACGGCTCCCCCTTCCCGACCACGCTGCCCAACGCGCCCTTCAACATCGAGCAGTACGTCCCCGTGACCGTCCCGCCCCCCGACCTGGTCCACCGCTTCTATCAGGAGCAGGTGCAGATCGACAGCGGGAAGATGGATAAGTTCGTCGCCGTGAGTGACGTGCAGGGACAGTCGATGGGGTATTACCACACGGCCGATCTGCCGCTGGCCGCGATCGCGCAGGAGTACACGCTCTGCGACAACTTTTTCCACAGCGCCTTCGGCGGATCCTTTTTGAACCATCAGTTCCTCATTGCCGCCGCCGCTCCGACCTTTCCGAACGCGCCGGCGAGCGTCGTGGCCGTGCTCGACACGAACGGCAATGTCGTGACCGACGGGTTCGTGACGCCGGACGGATACGCCGTGAATACGTCGTACACCGTTAACGCGCCGCATCCGGCCAGCACACCGGTCGCCAAGCTCGTCCCGCTCCAGACGAACCCGACGATCGGCGATCGGCTGACTGCCAAGAGCGTCTCGTGGGCCTGGTATTCGGGCGGATGGGCGAACGCCCTTGCCGGCACACCGGATTCCCTCTTCCAGTTCCACCATCAACCGTTCGCCTACTACGCCAATTACGCGGACGGCACGCCCGCGAAGGCGGCGCATCTTCTGGATGAGACGCAGTTCTTCTCAGCCGCCGCCGCCGGCACGCTTCCGTCCGTGTCCTTCGTCAAGCCGCTCGGCGAAAACAACGAGCACCCGGGATACGCCGCCGTGCTCGCGGGAGAGAACCACGTGCTGGAGCTGATCGGCGCCGTGATGAACGGGCCGAATTGGAAGGACGCCGCGATCATCATTACATACGATGAGAACGGCGGCCAATGGGATCACGTCGCACCGCCCAAGCTCGATCGCTGGGGAGTCGGCACCCGCGTGCCGACGATCATCATCTCCCCCTTCGCCCGCAAGGGATTCGTCGACCACACGCAATACGAGACCGTGTCGATCCTGGCCCTCATCGAAGCGCGGTGGAAGCTGCCCTCGCTCACGAGTCGCGACGCCGCCGCCACGCCGCTCACCAACGCCTTTTCGTTCTGATTCAGGACGCGAGATAGTCGTAGCCGTCCCGTCGGCGCACGCCGACGGGCCCGTCGAAGGGAGCGCTGAGCGTCGGACCCGCGCTAGCTTCCGCTGCGTCCGCCGCGCCGGGCGACCCCGGCAATCCCCACGGGGCGCCGTCGACGCAGCCTCGCCACGGAGGAGCTCACGCCTCGGCACGATTGGAGCGGCGTCTCGCTGCAGCGCGCGGGCGATCAGGTGTCCTGCGACCTGCAGGGCGACACCGCGATCCTTCAGCTGACGTCCGGTGTCTATTTTGGATTGGACGCCGTGGGCACGCGGATCTGGACCCTCCTCGCCACCCCATCGAGCGTTGCAACCCTCGTCGACGCCATCGCGGCGGAATTCGATGTCGATCGCAGCCGGTGCGCACAGGATATCGTAGCGCTCCTCGACGATCTGGAAGCGAACGGGCTCGTCACCGTGACCCCGTCGTAGCAGCGTGCCCGACCCCTACATCGTCTACGGCCTGCGCGTCCGATCCGAGCTCCCGCTACCGGAATTGCTCCCGGATCCGAAGCCCGGCGACGCCGCGCCGGATATCGAGTTGCGGATGGGCGATGGCGCGGGGGGTGCCGCGGACCTCTCCTCTCCCTGGTCGCTACCCCTCACGGACCCGGCCGACTATCACCCCGCGGCGCCAGGCCTGCTTCCCATTCATTTGGGACGCGACGCGCAGGGCGACTTCGCGGATGTGCTCTGGGCGCCGATCGGCCGGTGCATCGCTCGCACCGGCGCCGAGGACGGGATCAGTCGCATCACCCTCATCCCGGCGGCGAACGTACCCGACGATATGCTCCGCCTCATCGTCCTGGGACCCATCATAGGCATCGTCCTGCACTTGCGGGGATGGCTCGTGCTCCACGCGAGCGCGGTCGAGCTGAACGGAGGCGCGATCGCGATCATGGGAGAGGCGGGACGCGGCAAATCGACGACGGCGGGCGCGCTGGCGGTGCACGGACATAGACTCGTCGCGGATGATGTCGTGGCGATCCCCCCCGCTGCTCCCGGCACGCCGGTCACCACCGTTCCGGGATTCCCGCAGCTCAAGCTGTGGCCCGATGCGGCCACCGTTGTTACGGACACCGCTGCAGCCCTCCCCCGGCTCGTCGCCACCGCGGAGAAGCGCGTGCATCGCGTGCCGGAGCAGTTCGCGGCGACGCCCCTCCCGCTACGCGCGCTGTTCGTTCTGGACGATGCGCCGGAAGGTGCCTCGCATGCCGCTCCCTTGCTGCCCGCCGCCGATGCGTTCATCGAGCTCGTCCGGAACGCCTACGGCGCCCGAACATTCGAGCGCGCCGACGCGGCTCGCCGGTTCGCGCAGATGGGACGCGTGGCCGCGACGGTGCCCACGCGACGCCTCCGCGTGCGCCGCGGGCTCGAGCACCTGCCTGCGCTGGTGACGTTGATCGAGTCCCTCGCATCGTAAGGCGGGTCGCGTACGGGCAGGTCACGACCCGCCCCCGAATCGCGGAGCCTATCTTACCCGAGGCCTGGGCGTCAGGGCGAGGCCGCGAGGCGGATCTGACGCGATCGATATTCACCCGCGAGGAGTCATCATGCGCCGGTCTGTAGGGATCGCTGGATGCGGTGCTGCCATCCTGTCCTGTGGCATCGCGCACGCGCTGCCGGCCCAGGGCAGCTTCGAGGGCACTGTCACCTATCAGATGATCTTCAGCAACAAGGCGCCGATGTCGCTGGTCTACATGTTCAAGGGCTCGAAGATGCGCGTCGACATGGGACCGCAGGCGGTCGTCGTCTACGATGGGACGTCGGGCAACTTCGTCACCATGATGCCGCAGCAGAAGATGTACATGGAGATGAACGCCAAGGACGTGATGGCCGCCGCCAAGGGCGATTCCACGCGCTCCCCCGCTGATTTCAAGATCGCCAAGACGGGTACGAGCGAGACTGTGGCCGGCACGGCGTGCGACGACTATGTCGTCAGCGACACGAAGCACCCGGAGCGCGAGACGGACATGTGCGTCGCCCACGGGATGGGCAGCTGGATGTCCGGAAACGGCATCTCGGGACTCTTCGGCGGGCGCGGAGGATCCGCCCTTCCATCGGGGTATGATGCATTGATGAAAAAGTTCGGCGGCGACTTTTTCCCTCTGAAGGTCGACTCGAAGAAGGACGGCCAGGACGAGATGCAGATGGCCGCGACCCAGATCGAGCGCAAATCGCTCGACGCGGCGCTCTTTGCCACGCCGCCCGACTACAAGAAGCTCGACATGGGCGGGATGGGCGCGATGCTCCAACAACCGCCCCACTGAGATCGAGCTAAGCGGCGCCGCCCGGGCGGCAGCCGAAATTCCACGGCCCGCCATCCCAGCGCTTCGAAGAATCCCTCCCCTTCCGGCGGAGCGAACTGCATGCGCGCGCCCCGCCCAGCCGGGGCTGCCATTGTTTCTGCATCATCTTCAACACCCCGGGTGACGCGAGATCGAGGAGCCACCATCGGATCGCGGGCTGTGCCTGCAGCTCCTTCGCGAGCGCGGTGACATCCTCGCGGGGGAGATAGACCAGCAGCCCCTCGGTCACGACGAGAATGCGGATGGACGTCCGTCATGTGAGCGCGACCGTCGGCAGAAAAGCGGGGGGCGTACGTGCTGTCGTCGCCCGCTCGAACGCATACGCGAGCCGCAATAACACCCCCTCGTGATACCGCCGTCCCATGAACGAGAGCCCGATCGGCAAGCCGAAGGCGTTCCCCGCGGGGACCGTGATGCTGGGATAACCAGCCACTGCGGCGGGTGACGTGCTGTTCCCCCCTCCCGACGGATCCCCATTCACGAGATCGATCAACCAGGCCGGCCCCTGCGTCGGTGCAACGATCGCGTCCAGCCGGTGAACGTCCATCGTCCGGTCGATCCCCTGTGCGCGCGAGAGTCTGCGACATCGGGCGCGCGCTTTCACGTACCCGGCGTCGGTCAGCGGTCCCTTCGCCTCCGCTTGCAGCATGAGCTCCTGCGCGAAGAACGGCATCTCGGCGTCGCGGTGCGCGGCATTGAAGGCGATCACATCCGCGAGGGTGTGCACCGGTGCGTCGGGCCCGAGCTCCCCGAGATAGCGGTTCAGGTCCGCCTTGAAGTCGTATAGCAACACTTCCAGCTCGGCATCGTCATACTGACCCGCCGTGCTAAGGTTCGCGGGATCCACGAGCACCGCCCCCTCCCGGCGCAGCACATCCAGCGCCGTATCGATGACGCGATCGGTCGTATCGCTGTAGCCGAAGAACTTTTTTCGTGCGACGCCGATGCGCGCTCCCCGCAGTCCGCCCGCGTCGAGGTAGCGCGTGTAATCCCCCTGCGATCGCCCCTGACTCGAGGCGGTCGCCGAGTCGCGCGCGTCCACGCCGGTCATGGCGCCGAGCAGCAGCGCGGCGTCGCGGACCGTCCGCGCCATCGGCCCCGGCGTGTCCTGCGTGTGCGAGATCGGGACGATCCCCGCCCGGCTCAACAAGCCGACCGTCGGCTTGAGCCCGACGAGCGCGCACACCGCCGACGGCGACAGGATCGAGCCATCTGTCTCGGTCCCAACCCCCGCGGCGCAGAGGTTGGCCGCGACCGCGACCGCCGATCCCGAGCTCGAGCCCGAGGGCGTGCGGTCGAGCGCGTAGGGGTTCCGCGTCTGCCCGCCACGCCCGCTCCACCCGCTGGACGAATGGGTCGAGCGGAAGTTCGCCCACTCGCTGAGGTTGGTCTTTCCGAGGATGACGACACCGGCCGCGCGGAGCCGCTCGATGATGAAGGCGTCGCGCGGGACCGCCGCTCCCACCAGCGCCAGAGAGCCCGCCGCGGATTGCATCCGGTCGGCCGTGGCGATGTTGTCCTTCACCACGATCGGGATCCCGTGCAGCGGCCCCCGCACATGGCCCGCTCGGCGCTCCGCGTCGAGCCCATCGGCAATCGTCAGCGCGTCCGGATTGCGCTCGACCACCGCCCGCAACGCCGGCCCATCGCGGTCGATCGCATCCATGCGCGCGAAATACTGCTCGACGAGCGATCGGCTCGTCTCTCGGCCGCTCTCCATCGCGACGACGAGATCCGCGATCGTGTGCTCCTCGAGGGCGAAGGAGGGCGCGGTCCATCGGGGCACCCGCCGCCGCTCCGCGCGAAGGGGCTCGGGTAGGACGAGGGACGCGACGGCCAGCGCGCCGCCCGTGAGCCCCGATGCGACAAATCCCCGCCGATCGATCATGAAACGAGCCTCCGAAGGCGTGCGTATCCGCGACAGGATCGCCTGCACGATAGTGGATTCGGCCGTGCGGCACACCTGCGGCCGATTTGTCGGCAGACAGGAAGATTAGATTCTCCTCCTTGTCCTCCCGCCCGTCCTGGCTTGCCGGTGCCGCTCTCGCCGTCGGCGTCATCTGCATCGCATGGTCCGCGATCTTCGTCCGCTGGGCCGTTGGCGTCACCGCCCCGGCATCGGCGTTCTACCGCGTTCTCATCGCGTCCGTCGTCCTGCTCCCCGTCTGGATCATCCGGCGGCCGCGAGCACCGTCCAAACGGGCTCTCGCCCTCGCGGCCCTCGCGGGCCTGTTCTTCGCCTTCGACCTCGCCTGCTACAACACCTCGATCCTCGAGACGTCGGCCGCCATCGCCACCCTGGTCGGTAACGTCGCTCCGTTCTGCGTCGGGATCGCAACCTGGCTCCTCTTCGGGCAGCGGCCGCGCCGCGCGTTCTGGACCGGCCTCGCCATTGCATTCGTCGGCGTCACCATCATCATCGGCAGCGACCTTCGCGCACACCCCACGCTCGGGGTCGGCGACCTCCTCGGCGTCGCGGCGGGCATGTGGTTCGCCGCCTACCTCATGGCGACACACCGCGCACGCGCAGAGATGGACACCCTCAGCCTCACCACGCTCTCGATCGTGGCGAGTGCGGTCGTCCTGTTCGGCATTTGTCTCCTCTTCCGCTCCCCTCTCACCGGCTACCAGCCCAAGGCGTGGGCGGCGCTGCTGGGACTCGGCCTCATCTCGCAAGTCACCGGCTACCTCGCCCTCACGTACGCCCTCGGATCCGTCCCCGCGACCGTCAGCTCGGTCGTTCTGCTGCTGCAAGCGCCGCTCACCGGATTGATGGCCGTGCCGCTCCTCGGTGAGACGCCATCCCGGTCGCAGATCGCGGGCGCCGTGCTCGTGCTTGCGGGCGTGTACGTGGTCGTCCGTCGGGACCCGGGTGCGTCGGAGGCCGTGACGCCTTGACGAGCCCCGTCGTCGTCGCGATACTCATGCCGATGCGTACGCTGCAGTGGTGCATGTCCACGACGACGATGATCACGACGACGCGGCCCGGTCCCGGGGGGCAGGCGGCGTGACGTGGTGCATGTCGGCAGGATAGCGCGACAGCAACGACCAGTCACCCACGCGGCCCTCCGGACCCACCGGAGGGCCGCGTTCGTTTCTCCACCCCCCCCACCATGCCTTCGACTACTCGATCTTCCACATTGGAGTCCGCCATGTCCGCCTCGCCACCGAGCACCCGACCCAGCCCCGCGCCCGTCCCAGTCCGAGATGGCGCGGAGCCGACGCGCCCGCGCAAGGTGACGGTCGAGACGCTCCGGCGGATGAAGGCACGCGGCGAGCGCGTGGTCTTCGTCACGGCCTACGACTATCCGACCGCGGTCTTCGCCGACCGCGCGGGGGTCGACATGCTGCTCGTCGGTGACTCCGGGGCCATGACCATGCTCGGCCTCCCGACCACAGTCGGGATCACGCTCGAGGAGATGCTCACCTTTGCGCGGGCCGTCTGTCGCGGCGCCAAGCGCGCCCTCGTCGTGGGGGACATGCCCTTCCTCTCCTACCAGCCCTCCGATGCCGGCGCCGTGCGCAGCGCGGGGGCGTTCGTCGTCGCCGGCTGCGATGCGGTCAAATGCGAGGGTGGCGTCCGCATGGCGCGCCGCGTGCGCGCCATGACCGATGCGGGGATCGCCGTCATGGG
>PLLD01000085.1 GCA_003141205.1 Gemmatimonadota bacterium | reverse complement strand
CCACAGCGAGCGGCAGGGTGAGGGCTGCCAGCGCCGTCACCAGAGGGGCGGCCGGCGCGCGCGGCAGGCGCCTACTCATGCCTTCGCCTTACCGTGGCTCACCGCCCAGACATAGGCCGCGGCCTGCCGGGCCTGATCGTCGCTGATCCCCCCGGGGTGCGCCACCATTGCCGTGCCGTCGACCCCTTTTGTGATCACCCCGAGGATGGCGGCGTAGGATCCTCCCTTGGCGTCCTTCCACTCGTGCGCCGTGAGCTGCGGGCCGACGCCGCCCTCGAGGTTGGCGCCGTGGCAGATCAGGCAGGTGCCCTGCCCATGGAACACCGTACGACCGGCGGTGATGGCGCTGGGGGTTGCCGCCGCTGAATCAGCCGCGGTCGCGGGCGCCTGCTGCGCGGTGGCGCGTCGGGCCCCCAGCACGCAGAGCGCCGCAGCACACGCCAAGCGGATGCAACGGATGCCCGGCGCGTGAAACGCGGGAATGTGATATCGCATAGCGACGGCCCCCGGAAAGGTGAACGCACCTACATAACGCCACCATATTGGCCGTCCGACGGGATGACTTCAACCCCCATTACGAGCAAACAAGCCGTGGCGTCAGCATTCCCCTGACACGCCGACGGGGGCCCACCCGCCCTCGCGAAAGCGACGCCGCACCTCAAATCGATGCGGAATCGCGGTCGCGTGTCCCCTCGTTCAATGTGGCAGCGCGCGGTCAGACCGCAAGCGCGCGATCGCCCCGGCCGCTACTCGTGGGACTTGTCACCCGGCTTGTCGTCGTGCCCCTGACGATCCGACGGCGGCAGGGTCTGGGAGTGGGAGGCCTTCCCCTGCGCATATCGGTGCTCGAGATCCTGGTCCTCGGCCGCCTGCCGCTGCACGCGTTGATCCGACGATTCGTCCGCGCGTGGGCTGGCGATCTCCTGGCTGTGCCGCGCGTCCATATCCGAACGCTCGTGATGGTAGGCCTGGTCCAGCGGCCCGGAGTCCCATTGTACGGAGACGGAGGCGTGGTTCGCATCGGGCTGTTCCCGCATCCCCCCCCTGCCCGAGCTACACGCGGCGAGCGTCGCGAGTGTGGTCAGCACAGTCACAGCCTGCACGGAACGGTTGATTCGCATGGGCCCTCCCGGGCCGACGGTGTGGCGCCACGCATTACGCGGTGAATCCGTGCTAAGCGCGCGCCCGCATCGATCCGATAGCATATTGCGCGCCACCGTAGCTTGTAATGTCAAATTGTGTATGATTATACCCTGCGCTACGAATGACCCGGACTACGCCTTCGGTGCGGGCGCGCCGTCCGCAGGCCGGTCGAGTGAGGCGGTCAGCCTTCCCAGGATCGTCCGCAGCTTCCGCTCCTCGGCCCCCGAGATCCCCATCAACGACGCCATCTCGGTCGGGACCCTCTCGGCCGCACGCAAGAGCGCGCGCCCTCCCGGCGTCGGGGTAATCTCCACCGTGCGCTCATCGTTCCGGCGGCGCTGGCGGGTGACCAAGCCCGCCGCTTCCAGTCGCTTCAGCAGCGGGGACAGCGTGCCGGAGTCGAGCTCGAGGCTCTCCCCCAGGTCCTTCACGGTCCGCGGCGCAGACTCCCAGAGCGCCACCATCACCAAATACTGCGGATAGGTGAGCCCCAAGGTGGCGAGGAGGGGCCGGTATGCCCGCGTGATCGCCCGTGCGGCTGAGTAGATATCGAAGCAGAGGAGATCACTCAGCTCGACCGAGCCGCTCCGATTCGATTTGCTCACAGATTCCCGCTCCTGGCTGGGCGGCTCTCGTCGTCCACCGGCGCTCTCGTCAGCGCGGTTCCCCCCGGCGCCCGACTCGGGGTCACGCTGAATTCTATAGCACGCAATCTAATTGTCAACGGTTATCTATATGAAGCGTTGCATTGTGTCTCATATAGTAGCGCGCCGTTAATCGGCCGTCAATCGTCGGGACCGGGGCGCATCTCCGTATGTCGCGAGCTCGGAGCCTGCTCCCGCTCAGGCTTTCCGGACGACGGCCAAGAACTTGTCGTTGAACGACACTGCGGACGCGAGCACCGTCACTTCCGCACCCCAGAGGGCGGTGTACGCCGAAAGCGGCCGGGGTTTCTCGATCCGATTGAGCCGCAGTTTCGTCGCCAACAATCTGTTCATGCCCGGATCCCAGTACGTCACGGCGAATGCGCCCCCGGGACGCAGGGCCTGCCAGACGGTGTGCATCGCGCGCGCGAAGGCCGAGTCATCGGTGATGTGCTGCGTGACATCGATCATGAGAGCCAGGTCGAACGTCGCGGCGGGTAGCACCACGTCGCCCGCGCTCCCTTCGACCCATGTGAAATCCGGATACCGCGCGCGCAGGCGCTCGATCGCGACTGGCGCGATGTCGTTCCCTGTATACCGGGTGACGCCGCGCTCCCGCAGGTACTCCGTCCAGAAACCGACGCCACTCCCGATTTCGAGGACCGTCGTCGCGGGGCCGGGCGCGATGTGCAGCCGCGCGAGCTCGGCATCGAGGACGGCCTGCTTCTCCTCGTACATCCGGCGATTGGCATCTTCGCTCAGCCGAAAGTGCCCTACGCCCCGCAGGGTGAATGAGTCCCCCAGGACCTCGTTCCAGAATTCCCGCGGGCGATAGCGGAAGATCATCTGGGCGTAAATCCCGAGGCGTCGCATCGCCCCCAAGCTACGACGCGCGGCGTGCGTGGACAACGCGGGAGGGCACCCCTATCCGCATCAGCCCTGGAACACCGTTCGACATCTGTCAGCGAGCTCTGCAATAGCCTACGGCGTCCAGAAGAGCTCGCTGGGCGACCCCCCCTCGTTCGACTCCACCGCCACCGCCGCCGCGACCGCGCGCGGGAGCTGACTCGACCCTGGGCTGCCGGTCCCGCGATGTCGCGCAATCCCGAGCATGGATAGCCAGCGATCGCGCAACCCTAACCGATCGTGCCACCGCAATAATGTTGTACACAAACGCCGTTGTGAGATCGACCATCGCATACCGCTGCCCCTGCCCCGCGCATTTCGCGCACGCTCGAGCATCCCGGTCAATATGGCCATATCGCGCAGCCGAGCAGAATATCCGGTACACATCCCGCATTTTGGGCCGCCGTGCTCCCGTTGCGTCCCACCCCGCGCAGGTCGCGATGGGCAGCGTGACGGGGATCACGGCGAGTCCGGCCAGCGACTACACAGGCGCCGCGTTTCTCTCCCAAATCTACGCACGCGGATTCAAGGCGGACGCGGTCTCCTGCCACCCCTGCGCCGGGAACCTCGGCCCCACCGTCGCCATATCGCTACACCGCGACGACCGATTCGGCCTTCACATTATGCACGCACTTCGCGACCGATTCCGCTCCGCCCGACACGCGGTTGCCGCAGCCATGGCCCGACCGCGACTCCCACGTGTGGCTCTATGGGAGGGGCGATCACTGCTTCAATCTGACTGCGCGCACGCGAGGGAGCGAGACGCGGCCGACGCCCTGACGCCGTGGTGTGTTACTTGTCGCAGGAAAGCTCTTGTACTACTGCCACGAGCTGGTCGGTGACAAATCGCTGACGTGCCGCGTTGACCCCACGGCCCGCCGCGCCGGGCAAGCTCGCATAGCCATGGATCCGAATGCATCGTCCGGCCTGCAGCTCGCGCACGACAAGCTCCCGCTCCAGATCGATGAGGGAATCGATCCGATGCGTCGGGATGCCATGAACCTTTATTAGCAGCCCGATATCCTGATTGGCGGATCCGACCCACACGCTATCACCCGCGACCGTGGAATCCGTTCTCCAGAATCGGACGTGATGCCGGATCCGCGCCGATGGGCTGGCACGCTCGAATGCCAAATCCTCCGAATGGCCGCTATAGTATTGGGGGCTGACCGGCGCGCTCAGGTCTTGCCGCCCCAGGATCGCATCACCGACGCCCCGTATGAGGTGAGCTCTGGTCGATCGGTACGCCAGGTTCCAGCTCGCGGCCGCGAAAGCTTTTTCGAGCCCTTCCTGGCTGCCGAGAAAAGCGACGTTGACCGGATCTCCCGGAACCCTGCCGCTCCGGTCGCTCGTTCGCCCGGCGAGGTGGGGAAAGGCCATGAGCCCCATCGGTGTGGGTGCCGAATCACAGGGGAATCCGGCCGGCACCGGGAGCGCGCTGATCAGGCGAATGACGGCCTCCTCACCGGCGAGGATGCCGACGCGCGATCGAGCAAGAACGATTTGTCCTGCTTCCACGGCCGCCGCGGGTGCCGCTGCGACGTGCGCCGCAAGCAGCACAAGTCGCTCACCCGCCAGCCAGGCCACCGCCTTCCGGCCGCTGAACGCCGTTCCGTTCTTGACGCGTCGCGGCGACCATTCGAGCGAGTCCAGCACCGCCGACAGCGAAAGCCAATCCCCGGTTTGTGCCTGAATCGAATCGAATACGATGCGCAGCGAGCCGTGCCCCAAGGCGGTGCGTCCCGCCCGGGACGTCTCGATCGTGCCCATCAGCGGCGTAAAAGCCGGAACGACGATGCACCCTCCCGCTTGGAGCGCGTCGAGCGATTGGACTCGAATCTCTCCGTGTGCCGGGGTGCGGCCGCTGACAATGGGCTCGAGAAATCGTATCCGCAGTGTGGCACCGGCTGGAATCGTCTGACTCGACACGGCACCGACGGGACAGACCGTGGCCAGGGCGAGAAGCACACGGGCGCGCGGCACAGCATGCGTCGCCACCCGAGCTGCAGAGAACCGAATCCCCGTCTCGACCTCCGGTGAAGTGATGCGCTATGGCGTATTATGGCACTGCGGCGGCCTCCGTGGCACGCAGCCCGACAAGAGTGCCGGCCAGACCCTGAAGGACCGGCTCGAGCTGACCGCTCCGCACCGACGGCGGCTCTTGCCGATAATGCACGCCCGCAAACGCGAGGGCGCGCCTCGTCAGAAGAAATTGCCAGGCCGATACCGCGTCCTTATTGAAGGACAACAGACGGGTCAGCGGAGTGTGGAGCTCAGGGACGGGGGGCAAGACCCTGTGAATGACATTCAGATCAGCCGCTATGACCACGATTACCGCAAGCACGAAGAAGTACAGTGAAAGCCAGCCATGGCCGGTAATGCCATTAAACAGATCGACGCTAATTCCTCTTCGATCGACCCCGTAGTTGTGGTGACAGTGATCGATGATGGACCAGAGCAGCCCACTCCCGGCGAGCAGATAGTTTAGCGGCTTGCGCGGCCGCCAGAGAAGCGCGAGACCGAGGGTTGCACCGGCAAGACCCGTCCAGGTTGCGTGCCCGACCGTCAGGGTGGCTCCGTTGATACGCGTCAGGGGGAACCAGTCAAGGGCAAGCGTTGGGCCGAGGTCATGATGATAGTAGGCCTCCTCGACCAGCCCGAAGCCCGCGCCACTCGCGACGGCCAGCAACAAAACATCGCTCGCACCCACGCTCCAGAGGCGCGTTCCGCGGCGGCGCCAGAGGAAAAAAGCGACGGGCGCGAGCTTCAGCGCCTCTTCCATGAGCGGCACGACAAACTGCCGGCTGACCGCGTCCGGACTGGGCACGAGGCTGGTGAAGACGGCTGAGACCAGAAACATCACCGCCATCATCCCCCCGCCCAAACAGTACATCGAAGCTACGCGATCGAGGTCGATCGTTCGTGTTGCGCTGGTGATGATGACCAGCTCGATAACGAAATACAGAGATGCCCGGAGCTCCGCTATCCCGGCCCAACCCGTGTGCACGATCATGTCGCCGATCCAAAACGTCGCCCCAGCCCAGAAAATGATCATGCGCACAGGAATTGTGTGGCTGCCGACCGTCACGCTTCGTGGGCCGGGCGGGCGTGAGGCCATCACTGGTTCTCCTTGGTGATCGGGCTTCTTTCGGACACGACGTAGTTCATTATCATCTGGGTTATCCACTTGCTGAGCGGATTAGAGTCGTTACCGTTGCCCCCGTCGCCGTTTGGTCCATTGCCATGTCCGCCGCTCGGTCCGCCCCATCCTCCCCCTCCTCCCGCTCCCCCCCNNCGATAGGTGACACATTTTGACCGACGTCCAGCAGTCCCGTATGCAGCGCGGCAGCGTGGACGAATCCGAGAGCCTTCAGCACAAGAACGACAATCGCCGGCCCGGCAGCGATGGCCAGCGTTGCCGCACCTAGCGTCCAGACTATTCTGGGATGGACGGGCGACCAGATCTTGCTCATGCGACAGCCCCCACGAACGCGTTGTCTGAATGACACGTCCGCACGACGGTCTTCCTGCTCCTGCCGTCATCGTGGTGCCGCCGCCTGTCGGACATGCCGTAGAACCGGCTTCCCATAGTGCGCGGACTAAGCTTTTCGTTACACGGTGGGTGCAAGTCGATATAGCCTAACTAAACGCTTTCCTCGTCGCAGCGTTCTGCGCTGACGGTAAGCGCGCAGGAGCCCTTCCGTCGTGCGGCACAACGAGCGAGACCTCCAGGGATCGCGTCGCAGCGGTCGCTCGCGCCATTTACCCCATCGGCCTTGACAATACGATAATCAGATTATATTGTTATCTGCGACATGCCAACCGTTCGCTCCGTGACCGACATCGCCCGCCATTTCTCGGACGTGATCAACCGCGTGGCCTTTCGGGGCGAGCGATTCGTGCTCGTGCGGGGGCGGCGGGCCGTGGCGGAGTTGCGCCCGGTGCATCCGGGCGTACGGATCGCGGATCTTCCGGCGGTCTTTGCCGCGCTGCCGCGCTTGACGCCCGCTGATGCGGCGGCGTTCTCGACCGATCTCGACCGGGCGCGGACGGCCGCCGCCCGTGTGCCGCTCCGCAATCCCTGGGCGTAGCGCTCGGCCGCCGTGGCGATCGAGCGCGGACTGCTGCTCGACAGCTCGGTGATCATCGCCGCTGAGCGACAGCAGCTGGATCTTGCCGCGCATACACGAGCTCGGCGCGGACAGGCCTTCGTCTCCGTCGTGACGGCGGCTGAGCTTCTCCACGGCGTTCACCGGGCGAACACGCCGCATCGACGGGTGCAGCGCTCGGCGTTCGTCGAGGCGGTGCTGGCTCAGTTCCCCCTCGTTGACATCGATCTGGCGGCGGCACGGGTACAGGCAGAATTGTGGGCCAGACTGGCCAAGGCGGGCACACTTATCGGGGCACACGACCTCTGGATCGCGGCATCGGCGCTCTCGATAAACTGCAGCCTCGCGACAACCAACGTGCGTGAGTTCAAACGTGTGCCAGATCTGGTCGTCGAGGAATGGCAGACCCGCATGGAGACTTCGTAAGCGCAGGAGACGGCCTTCGCATTCCGGTCTAACACGGATAGGAAGGTGCGGGAAGTGAGGGAAGACAGCCAAGGCAGGATAACTCCCCGACAAGCCGACGCATGACAGTCTCTTGACGAGTCTCGCCAATGGTCATATTATTATGACCATGAAAGATCATGCTGCATCTTCTCGATCCACGGCGATCGCTGCGGGCGCCTTTAAGGCCCGGTGTCTCCGACTCATGGACCAGGTGGCGCGGACCGGCGAGCCACTCACCGTCACGAAGCACGGCCGGCCGGTTGTTCGCGTTGTTCCGGCGACAAGCGAGGCGCCGAGCTTCGTTGGCCGACTCGCTGGAACGGCGACGTTCGTGGGCGATCTCCTAAGTCCAATCGACGACGTCTGGGACGCGGCGGAGTAGGCCAGGGATGGCCTCGCGACGCCGGCCGACACCGGAGCACCCCATCGTTCTGGATACGCACGTGTGGATATGGTCTGCCGAGGGCCTCGTTCACAACCTTGCTTCCCACGCTCTCACGGCAATCGAGGCCGCTGCCCGGGAAGGGCGGCTATACGTCTCCGTGATCTCGACGTGGGAGATCGCGATGCTGGTCAAGAAGCACCGCCTCACTCTGTCGCGCGATGTCCCGAGTTGGATCGCCGCATCGCGCCGTCCCCCCGGCGCCCGAATGGCGCCGCTGACATCTGCGATCGCGCTCGACAGCACGGCGCTGCCCGCACTGGCCACCAACGACCCAGCCGACCGATTCATTGCGGCCACGGCGCGCGCACTTGGGGCGTATCTCGCCACGTGCGATGCCGCGCTACTCGATTACGGCAAGACCGGGCAATTGCTGACGCTTGACGCGCGACCCTGAAATGCTCTACGCCGTCTTCGTCTCCTCTCTCCTCTCTATCGCCTCACACCGCGTCCGCGAGGGCTGTGAAGCTGAAGTCCTCGATCATCATCGGGGGCACAATCGTCGGCGCCAACGGCCACCGCGTCGCACGTCCGGGGGGCGGCCACGCCCCGAAGTTGTCGAAGTCGCTCGGCTGCGGCGGGGTATAGCCAAACGCCGCCCGCTGCGGTACGCCGATCATCTTCAGTTTGTTGAAGACGAAGAAAGGAGACTCCGTGAACCGGTAGTTGTTCGCCGGGCGATCGATCTTCCCCGCTTTGATGTGGAAACAGCCGTCGCGGGTCATCCCGGTCATCACGCCGGTTTTGCGATCGACGATGGAGACGTCCGAGAAGCGGCTGACGTAGATCCCATCCTTGCAGGCGGCGATCATCTCCTCGATCGTCGACGTCGTCGTCCCCGCCATCGGCCCGAGCCGGACCGAAAAGGGTTGCTCACACCAGTCCTTCCCCTTCGCGAGCCCGTACCACCACTCGTATGCAAGGTTCTTGAGGATCCCGCCCTCAACCCATGTCATCTTCGGGAGCGGCAACCCGGCAATCCCGCCGCTGGTATTGGCTTCAAAGAACGGCGGGAAGCCACCCTCTGGGTCCGCCGGATCCGAGACCATCAGGAGCCGCGGGTCAAAGACGTGGAGCCCGAGCTTGTTGGTCTTCCCCGTCATCGAGCGCAGCGAGAATGGCGTATGGTTGTGGTCCGTTTGGTACGCGTCGAACATCGGCGCCATGAGACGGACGATCTGTGCGACCGCCGCAGGGGCCAGGATCGCCGTGCGATGCCCGGGCTCGATCGCGACGGGGTTCTTTCCGCGGTTGGCCAGATCGATCGCCGCCGCGGCGACCGCCGCGGGGTCGATCTTGCTCCAGTCCCGGTTGGCCTGCCCTGCCCACCCCGACGCCGTGCCATCCGGCGTCCGCGCCGTCATCGTCAGCTCGCAGTCGGTCTCCTGCGACCAGGCCGTGAGCCCCGGCTGGTACATATACAGCGACGAGCGCGCCGTGAGCCCCACCGTGGCGGCGCCGATCAGATTGGCTTTCTTCACCTGCTCGACCAGCTGCGGCGCCACCTCCCCCCGCACGCTGTCCATCGCGGAGATGGTGGTGTCGTGCCAGAGCGAGACGGGCAGATACTCCCGCTTGTCGTACGTGTGATACTTGGGATCGTCCGGATCATCCGGCTCGGCATCTTCCGCCAGCGGGAGCGGGGTTTCGATCCCCTTCGCCTCCTCGATCACGCGGCGCAGCATCGCCTCATCGAGCTGGTTCGTCCCGATCGTGACGGGCAACCCACTGCCGAACTTGGAGTCGAACGAAATCGTTAACTCATCGCCATCATCGCTGCCCACGATCTTGTTGTTGGCGATCGTGGTGAGGTCGAGCGCCGCGTGCTCGATCAATACGCCGACCGAGCGGTCGCTCACCATCCCCAGGAGCTTCGTCGCCAACGCGGTCGCTTCCGCCCGCGACAGCACACGCCCCGCGCGCGGGATATTCCTCAGGGTGAACGGGCGGGATCTCATCGGGTTCATCGAGCGACTCATATGGCGCGGTCCTCTCTCGCCGTCACATTCAACTCCTGGAAATGGGCCGCCGGGGCCATGATGGGCTGGATCGTCGGCACCCACGGCTGACCGTTCGCCCCGTTGCGGATGTAGGATTGGACCGAGCTCGCATCGCCGAACGCGGTGACCGACTTCCAGAACTTCTTGGTGCTGAACTGCACCGCCCCGTGCCGCAGCCGGCGGGTGATCTGCCCCTTCTTCACTTCATACAGCATATAGGGATAGAACGCCCCGCTGGTGAGCTGCTGGTCCGAATGCGCGTAGGTGACGCCGCGCACGAGCACCCCGTTGACCAATTGTTTGGTCAGTGCATCCAGCGTGACCCCCGAGGCGCCGGAGCTCACGGTCAAATGCGACGCCGACCCGATCGGTGCGCGCGTGGGCAGCCAGGAGACCGCGGACCCATGCAGCTTGTCCGATGATTTTCCATTCTTGGCATACCAGCTCGCGAGCGCGGGCGCGGTCGACCGCGTGGCGAAGTAGTCGACGATCGCCCCCTGATGCACGACGGGGAAGGCTTCCGTCTCCACCCCTTCATCATCCCACTTGGCCGCGCCGAGGTGCGGCAGCGCGCGATCGGCCGTCACGGTGAGCGCCGCGGAGAACATCGGCAGGCCGAGGATCTTCTCCGGCGGAGCGAGGAAGCTCGTCCCCCCCGCATTGGCGGTCTGGCCGAGCACGCGGTCCAGCTCGAGCGCCGGCAAGAGGGTGGCGCCGAGGGCCGCGCCGACCGAGGTCCCATCGAGTACGGCCTCGTACCGTCCGACATCGACGTTGGCTTCCGGATAGCTGGCGAGGCGTGCGGCCTCTTCCGTCGCCTCCTTGATCTTGTCTTGGAGCGTAGTTCCCAGCGCGATCTCGTACCCCGCGCCCGCCGGAGCGAGCTCGGTCACTTCCAGCCGTCCTCCCATCCCGACCGGAGGGCTCTTGGCCAGGATGACGCGCGGTCGGGCCTGCGCTAGGTGCTGTGTGATGATGGACCCTTCACTCGACGCAAACACGCGCGTCTCTGCGAGCCAATAGAACCCGGCGGGCCCAGTACCCCCATCGGGAATGCGCATGGCCGCGCTCATGTAGGCGCCCAGCATATACGCATGCTCGTCGGGGGAGATCGAGAACGGGTCGATCTTGATCGGCGTCGCCCATTCCCCGGTCACCACCGGGGCGGCCGCGAACTCGTCGCTGCCCCCACTCACTTTCGCGAGTCCCCGCGCCGTGGCCACGGCGCCGCGCACGGTCTCGGCGACCCCCTCTGGCGTGGGATCCGCCCCATACCCGAATGCCCACCCTCCGTCCACCCGCACCCGAATACCGTACGAGTAGTCGAAGCCAATGGAGCTTTGGGGAGGTTGGGTCGGGATCCAATAGGTCATCTGGAACATACGCCGGTTCGCGATGCGAATATCGGCGAACGAGGCACCCGCGCTCTTGGCCGCGTCCATGGCGCCGAGCGCCAACTGGCGCAGCGTCGCCGGATCGACGATGTCCGGCAGCAGCGTCGCGACCGGCAGCCGCGAGCGCAGAGCCTGTGCACCCAGCGGACGGGACCGGAATCCCAGGACCGCAGCACCGGCCAGAGCCACCGACGACGTGGCGAGAAAGTCTCGCCGGTTATATCGGTTATATGCAGACATGTTCAGGGGTGAGGGAGAGGGACGCGGCGCTTACTGACCGGCCATGGCTGTACGGTCGGATGCAGGTGCGGTCGACCCCTGATGCTTGGCCTCCCCGATCAAGTACTGGATGTCCGAGCTCAGCAGCGTCTCGACTTGCCGGGAGTAGCCGATCGAGATGTGCCGCACGATCCCCTTCCCGTCCGTGACCACAAACGTCGGCGTCGCCTGAATCGGATAGGCCTCGGCGCTCGGGTTATCGCGGGGCAAAGCGCCGAAGTCCTGCGTCGTGTCCTTCGGACCGGCCCAGAGCGCGATCGGCATCCCGTAGTGCTTGCGCTCCACGTAGTAGTGCTCCAGATGCTGGGACTCGTCATTCGGCGAGTACACCGTCGCCCCCCAGGAGCCTTCCGTCTGCGTCACGTACCACACCTGCACGTTGGACGGCGCCGCCGTGCGAATCCGCTCCATCCCCGGCAGCGCCATCCGGCACGGATAGCAGGAATACTCCCCGAATTCCATGAGACGGATCACGCCGTCGCCGAGCGTCTTCGCCTGCGCGCCGGGCGCCGCCGTGGACACCGCCGTCGGCGCATCCGTGTTGTACCAGTGCATGGCGGTGATCGCGGGTGCTGCCTGACCGAGGTGCGCCGTCAATTGGAGCGTGCCCTTGAATTCCCGCGTCCAGTATTGCCCCAGCCAGAAGTATTCTGAGTCGCTCGCGACCTGCGCCGCAGTCGGCGTGGCGAGCGGGAGCAACACCTTCCCGAGCGAGTCGATCCGGGCGGCACCACCGGGGACGCCCGACAGGACGTCCGCCAGCATAGTGATCGGGCTTTCGAGGAACACCGGCTTGCGGTGCTCGAACGGGATATCGGGCGTCATCGCCAGCGCCTTCGTCAGCTGCACCCTGACGGCCGGGCCATCCCCGGTGACATAGTAGGCTTCGCCGAGCGCCGCCCGGGCGTGAAACTTCCACATGATCGCGGCGGCGGGGAACGCATCGAGCTGCACCATGTAGCCGAGCGCGGTCTGAATCCGCTCCGCGTTCTCCGGATGCGCAAACACCTTCGTCGCCAGGAGCAGGGTATACCCGCGATCGTCGAGGCTTAACCCCTTGGTCGCGAGCCGGTCGGCGAACTGCTGCTTCGCCATCGCATCCTGCCCGTCGGCGACGTACAGCTCGCCCATGGGATCCAGCTGCAGTCCCTTCACCGGGGCCGCCTGCAGCTGCTCGATCCACGCATGCGTCCGATCTCGGATCGCCGGCTCGACCGAGTCCGGGCGGACGAGCGCGCCGTACCCGGAGACCGGGGTGAGGACCGAGGAGGCGTAGAGGTTATGCCCCCAGTCGTACTCCGCGGCCGTCGTCGGCAGCTTCGGCTCCTGCACGAGCACCTGCTGGGCACTGACCTGCGCCGGCAGACCCGCGAGCATGAGAGCGCCCATGATGGCGCTCAGGAGCGTCATGCTCCCGGTGTGCCCCGCACGGCATTTCGGAGACGACATGAGATGAATCCTCTGGAGAGAATGGTGCACATGACTGCGCCGCCCGCGGCGCGGGACCGACCCCGGCACCCGGATGACAGGCAGCCCCCCGCAACCCACATGTTTCCACAGCTGTTCAGCTCGTGGCGGCGCGCCCGACGCGGGCGCCCCAGAGCCAGCGACATGGCATCGGCAGATGTCCATGGTAGGCGACCCGATCGACCGGATTCTGATTGCCACGGCGTCTGGGGCCGGCATGCCTCTCGTGACCGTCGATCGCGAGATCATCGCCTACGCCGGCCGAGAGCGGAGCGTCTGGGTGTGCGACGTCCGGTGATCGGGACGTCTACGAGCTCTACGCGGTCTTGGTCGATGTAAGACAACCTTCTCTCCTCTCCTTTTTCTCCTCTCTTACGCCGACGAAGTCGGCGTAAGGCACCCTTTGTAGTTCGGGTTCGTGATCGTGCTATAGCCCAGCAGAGCGGTGGGTAGCGTGATGCTCACATCCGTCCCGTAACTCGGGAGCGGCGAGGGGAGATTCGCATTGTTTCCGTTGGGATAGGGCCCTACAGGGAATACCGCACTCTGATCCCGCCCGTACTGCCGGATCAATCGCCGCATATCCCCAAGCCGAGTCCCCGTCCCAAACAACCAGAACGCCCGCTCCCGAAATAACACGCTCACCTGAGCATCCGCGCTCGCCCCGGTCGTCGAGTCCGATGGTAGCGTGTCCATCGCCGCCGTCAGCCCCAGATAAGTATCGGGCGCAGACGTTCGTAGTGTGTTCAGCGTCCCCGCCCAGCCGCCCAGATCGTTTGCCTGGAGCGCGCCCTCGGCCTGAATCAGCGCTGCCTCCACCCCGGTGGCCAGCGGGACGTACGCGAAGTTCGTCTCGAATTTGGTCGGTAAATACCACGTGCCGTGGTCGGACGTCGTGCGCGAGGAATCGAATGTAAGCCTCGCGTCGAGCGCCGAGAGATAGTTCAGTCCGGTTCCTCCCTCCCTCTCGGACACGTTAAAGAAACGATAGGACGTGTAGGGATAGGAATACGCGTACGCATACAGGTTCGACGTGTACACGCCGTCCGCTCCGTACCTCGGGGCGAGCTCCGTGTTGTAGATGAATCCGACCGGGACGTTCGTGACCGCCGCCATCGCGGCGGAATACTGTCCGCGATCCACCAGCGCGCGCCCCAGCCCCACGCTGGCGAGCCCCTCGACGGTCGGATCGCTGCCGGCGTGCGCCAGCGCCGAATCGAAGTCGGCCACCGCAACTCCGAGCATGGAATCTGTCGTGAGCGGCGTCCCGTATGTCACGCCGATCTCCGGTGCTACTTGATCGAGCGGCGTACCCGCACAGAAATCCTCCGCCAGGAATACTTCCGTATACCCAACCAGCGCGTACGCCTCGCCGACCTTGGATTGGCCACTGGCTGGCTCGTACTGTGCCAGCCTTGGAATGGACAGGAGAAGCAACGACCGCGCATTCAACAAGGCCTGCCACGCCGCGTCGCTTCCCTCGGAGAATCCGCCACGTGCCGCGGTCTCGCGCGCGTCGACGTTCGCGTAGCTGGGAAAGATGGTAAACCCACTGAACCTGAACTCATCGGTCAACAATTCGCTCCACATCAGCACGCCGGTCAAATAATTTCCCGCCACCGCGGCAGAGAGCTCGAATTTCGCGTACGTAAAGACCTCCTCGGCGCCCGCCTGGCTCGCCAGCCCCCCCGGTGCGGTCACTCCCACCGGCGGTGGCACACGCAACACATCGCTGGGCCGGCATGCGGCCACGCCCCCGATGACCACCGCAAGGGACACGAGTCGCAGGCGCATGATCAGAACCCCAGGTTGAGTCGTATCACCCAGTACCGCGCCAGCGGCACTGCCCCAAAATCTCCGCGCACGTCGTTGTTCACTTGAAGCCCGTTCAGCGTCGGCTGGAACTGCAGATTCCCCCCATCCGTGTTCGTCGCCTCCGGATCCGGGCCCGAGTAGCGTGTCCACAGCGCGAGATTCCGCACGGCGCCCGTCACGCTCATGCTTTGCATCCGGAGTGCGCGTAGCAGCCCGCGCGGCACCGCGTAGGTGACCGACAGCTCGCGGAACCGCACGTACGACCCATCCTCGTTGTTCAAGACCGACCCGGCACAGCAGTTGTTGGGAATGGGACGCGCCTGCAGAGCCAAGGGCGCCGTCGGGAAGTTGGTCCCGGGACTGTTGCCTATGTAGTCCTCCTCAAACGCCATAGCATTGGCGATGCGAAACCCGCCCCGGTAATCGACCAGCGCCCCAAACGATAGCGCCCCGCGCCACAGACTCACGTGAGTCGTCACGGACGCTTCCTGCGTCGGCATACTATTGCCGTTGTATTCCAGCGAGTCTCCGATCGTCAGCTCGCCGGGCTCGATGATCCCGTCCGCGTTCCCGTCCCGGTACGTCACCGGATACGACCACAGGCCGTAAAGCGGGTAGCCCGGGGCCTGCCGATAGGTGGCCTGCTGGCCGAAGACGGTCTGTGCGGTAACGCCGGGCGCCAGAGAAAGGAGCGTGTTGTGGTTGTATGAGGCATTGACTCCGACACTCCAGGTCACCGATCGATTCTCGATGACCGTCGCCGTCACGCTCGCCTCCGCCCCGGTGTTCCGGACTTCGCCGATATTCTCCTGTAACGTGTAGTCGTTCAGGGTTTCCCCCAGATTCTCATTCACCAGAGCGTCGTGCGTCGTCTTGGTGTACCCCGTGAGCGCCAGCGATACGCGATTCCCCCACCCGCCCACATCGACTCCCCCCTCGAACTCCCCCGTCCGCTCGGGGGCGAGATTCGCGTTCCCCGGCCAGGTGAGGGCATCCGCGGTCACGGCGCCGCCCCCGGCGTACACCACCTTCGATGCGAACAGCCGGAGCGCCGCGCCGTTCAGGGGTTGCACCCCCGACTCTCCGAAGGCACCACGTACGCGCACCGTCGTGGCCCCGCTGTTCACGGCCAGCCAGGACACGCTCGCCTTGGGATACGTGGCCACATTGTAGGCCGCCCCGAACCCGCTCGCCGCATCGATGCGCAGCGCGCCGGTAAGGAAGAGCCGGTCCAGGATGGTCACCTGCTCCTCCCCGTACCCGCCGAGCGTCGCCTGGCGTGTTCCGAGTTGCGTCATCGTCGGGCTCGTCGAGCCGTTCAATGTGAGATTGGTGGCCGTGATGTTGTTGGCCACTGCGGTCTGTCCCGCGATCCGGCTGTCGACCATCTGGAGTCCGACGGATGTGGCCGAGCGCACGCTGCGACCGATCCCCGTCGTGGCCGTCCCGCGCACGTCGACGGAGTAGATGTCCGTTATCGTGTTCGCGAGGCTGAGCGAGGGCGCGACAAGCTCATACGTCGTATTGGCGAGAGGGTAGTTGAGCTCCTGATCCCGCTCCGACCCGTGATCGAGTCCCACGGTAGCATGCCCCACGAACCACCCCGTCGGGTGCCAATTGCCGGTCAGCCCGCCGGTCAGCCGGTCGGTGTTTTGCGACCCGAGATTGGTCAACTGCGACAGCGGGGTGTAGTTGGTCGTAAAACCGAGCAGGCTGTATCCATAGTCGTTCGCGGCATTGTCGATGGCCGGCGCGAAAAAGACGCCATAGTAGAGTTGGCCGGCGTCCGGAGTCTGTTGATAGGTCGAGAGGTAGCTCCCCGTCACTGTGAGATCCGCCGTCGGCCCGAGTTTGAT
>PLLD01000054.1 GCA_003141205.1 Gemmatimonadota bacterium | reverse complement strand
TCCATACGACGCCGACCGGGCGCATCGGTCGGCGGGACCACAGGAAGCACATCGGCACCAACAACAGGACGTAGTAGTTGCTGAGGGTCCATGGATAGATCAGCATACCCGCGAGGATGAGCAGAACGAACGCCACGTCCTCACCGTCCGCTGTCCGCGGCTGCCGGATCACCCCCCACGCCGTCACGACCGCCACGACAACACTGGCGGCCAGGTACAGTGCGTTCCCGGTTGGTGGTCCGTATGTCGGCAAGCGACCGGCGTGCAGCCTGAGTGCGGCGCCGAGCAGCGATTGGTTGACGAAGGTGCTGAAGTAATACGATGGCATCCGGTGAACTACGGGATTGTCACGTATGTACGTCAGGAACGGCACGATTCCGAACGCCGCGAGGGAGGCGACGCACGCGACCACGCTCGCCGCCGCGATTCCGAGGACCGGCGGCCATTTGCGACGAAGGAGCGGATAGAGCCACAGCGCCCCGTACAAGAGCTTCACGATCGCGGCGCCGACCAGGAGGGCGCCGCTCACAGCCTTGTCGCGCGCCCGCCAGGCCCCGAGAACGCAGAGGACGGCGAGGAAATTCACCTGCCCGTGACCAAACGTCGCGTCGGTTGCGGGGAGCAGGAGCGCCAGCGCCGCCACGAACGCGAGGCCCTCACCGCCGCGTTGTGGCAGAAAGATCCTCCACAACCCGATGACGACGCCCACAAACGCCGCCGTTTGAACGATCATCCACGGTATGACGGCGACCCGAAGGGGGAGCCAGCCGATGGTCGCGAATAGCAGGAGCGTCGGCGGTGGATAGACGGCGCCGACGTCGAGAACTTCCGCGGCGAAGTCAGGAACGAATGGTCCCGGGCCGCCCAGTGCGTGGTAGGGCCCTGGCAGATAGGGATTCTGTCCGGACACGGCCACATGACCGTACAGCCAGAGCGCCTGATAATCCCATCCGGGCGGCACGAGGATGGTGTGCACGATGATGCGTCCGACGATGGCTCCGGCAATGGCAAGCGCCAGCACCAGAAGCGAGAGGTACGCGCGCCGAAGCGCCACCGGTGCCGGCCGACTCGCCGAATGACCGTTGCGCGCCGCCGCACCGCCGACGAGGTGCTCGCCGATTAGCAGGAGGGGGACGACGAAGATGATCGCGTCGCCGATCCCTGTGTGGGCCATCCACCACGGAGCGTGGGTCACGCCAGTCCTCCGGGACAACCAGCCGTGGCAACGGTCGCGCAGCCGCCGAAGCTGCCGTCAACACCGGGTGTCGACAAGATCGGCCGCCGCTGAGGCGCGTAGGGCCGGATCACGCTAGCCCCGCGCACGCGTCGATGGCCATCCGAGCGGACCGCTCCCAGGAGAACTGCGCGGCCCGGGCCAAACCTCGAGCTCGCAGGTCGGTCTCGAGGCCGGTATCGCCACGTATCTGCCGCATGGCGTCGGCGATCTGCGCGGGGGAATGCGGGTCAACGTAGAGCGCTGCGTCCCCCGCTACTTCGGGGACGGCCGATCTCGCGGACGTCACCACCGGCGTCCCGCAGCTCATGGCTTCCAGGATGGGAAGGCCAAAGCCCTCGTAAAGGGTGGGAAAGACGAACGCGACCGCGGCGGCATACAGAACGGGCAGATCCTTTGCCGGTACGTAATCCAGCCATCGCACGCGATTTGCGATACCCAGGTCGGCTGCCTGCTTTCTCCATGGCGCACTCCCCGCCTGGGCTCCTGCAACGAGGAGCAGCGGTTTCGATTCGGAGCCGAATGTGGCCATCGCGGCCAGGACGCCCGTCAGATTCTTGCGCGGGTCGCTGGCTCCCACATATAGAAAGTACGGTTCGTCGATGCCGAGGATCCGGTGAACCGACTGCCGCGCGGCCGTCGGGTCGGTCGGCCGAAAAATCGTGCGGTCGACGGCGAGCGGCACGACGCTGATGCGGTCAGCCTCGAAGCCGGCCAACCGAACGGCATCGCGCTTGGTCGCTTCGGAAATCGCCAGCAGGTGATCGGCCCGGCGCAACCGTCCGAGCCGATGCTCGTACAGGCGCGTCGGTAGCCCGAGCCGGCGGGCGGTCAGGTACACGTCAGGAAACACGAGAGGAACGACGTCGTACAGGATGCCGACGGTACGAAAATGGGCATCGAGCGGGACCGCGTGCGGGTCACACGCAAGGAACACATTCGCGCCCGAGGCGCGCACGTCGCGCGGCATCTGCGTGAGTGCATCCACTGCTTGGAGCCAGTTGGCGAGCTGATGCGGGACGTGGGCGCTGGCGCCAGCCAGCACGGCACCCCACCGACGGGGAGCCCATCGAATCGCACCACGACCCAGCTCGTCGTCTGGAAAGGGGTGGCGGCGCAAGTAGGCGAGCTCGATTCCCTGGTCGGGCAGGTCCAGGTGGCTCGCGGCCTTCACGAGCGACCGCGCGACCGTGCCGATCCCTCGAATGCGGTGGCCATTCTCGCTGGGCCCCGCATCGATACACAGGTTCACGCTGTCGCGGCTTGATCGGGTATGACTATCATGGTCGCGCAGGGACTCGAACCCCGGACCTCTGGTATGTGAGACCAGCGCTCTAACCAGCTGAGCTACGCGACCCTGGGCGAACGGCGATAAAAGTAAGTAACGCGCGGGCCACGTGCCAACCGGGCACCACCGGGGAGGTCGGGCACGCGAGTGTCCTGGCGTGTAACAGTCGGGTCGCCGGTCCGCGCACGTACGCCCGTCAAATGTTATACTGGGGCTACGTCGGCGCCTGACGCGCCGTGTCACGGAGGCGATTACGCATGGCGGCACTTGCGCTTCTCGATCGCGAACGGACGATTGCGCGTCCCGGCTTCAACCGGTGGCTCGTTCCGCCCGCCGCGCTGGCGATCCATCTCTGTATCGGGCAGGCCTACGCCTTCAGCGTCTTCAAGATTCCGATGACGACGCTCCTCGGCATCGCGGCCCCCGTTGCGGGCGACTGGCCGCAGGGGACGATCGCCCACCTGTTCCAGGTCGCGATCGCGTTTCTCGGCATTTCTGCGGCAGTCTTTGGTGCCTGGCTCGAGCGCGTGGGCCCGCGCCGCGCCATGCTCACGTCCGCCGTCTGTTTCAGCGGCGGCTTTCTCGTGGGTGCGCTCGGCATCTGGCTGCACCAGTTCTGGATCGCCGTTCTCGGCTACGGCGTCCTCGGTGGGATCGGTCTTGGGCTCGGATACATCTCCCCCGTGTCGACGCTGATCAAATGGTTTCCCGACAAGCCGGGGATGGCGACGGGACTGGCGATCATGGGATTCGGCGGCGGCGCGATGATCGCCTCTCCGCTCTCGGTCGCGCTCATGGCGCACTTCAAGACGGCTACATCGATGGGGGTCGCCCAGGCCTGGGTGGCGATGGGGGTGATCTACTTCGTCTTCATGATGTTCGGGACCTTCACCGTGCGCCTGCCGGCCGTGGGCTGGGCGCCGCGCGGCTTCAGCCCGGCCTCGGTCTCGGGCCGCATGATCACCACCGCCAACGTCACCGTGAACTCGGCCACGATGACGCCCCAATTCTGGCTGCTGTGGATCATGCTATGCGTCAACGTGACGGCCGGTATCGGGATCATCGAGCAGGCCTCGCCGATGATACAAGAGATGTTCTCGGGCAAGGTGACCGCGGTCGCGGCCGGCGGCTTCGTTGGGCTCCTGAGCCTGGCGAACATGAGCGGCCGCTTCCTCTGGTCCTCCCTTTCTGATGTGATCGGGCGCCGCGCGACCTATGCGACGTTCTTTCTGGTTGGACCTGCCTTGTACCTCGCCATCCCGGTGACGGGGAAGGCCGGGAGCGTCCCCCTGTTCGTGTTGTCGTGCGCCATCATTATCACGATGTACGGGGGCGGCTTCGCGACCATTCCCGCGTATTTACGCGACCTGTTCGGGACGATGCACGTTGGAGCGATCCACGGCCGCCTATTGACCGCGTGGTCGGCGGCTGGCATTCTGGGGCCGCTTCTCGTGAACACCATCCGGCAGCACGAGATCGATCAGGGGATCGCCAAAGCCGACGCCTACGCACTGTCCATGCATCTGATGGCGGGACTGCTGCTCGTAGGTCTCATATCGAATTTCCTCGTCCGCCCGGTCGACACGCGACACCATTACGTCCGGGATGGGGCGCATTCCGGGATGGGCGCTCCGCTGCAGGAGGGATCGGCATGACAGGCTCGAACCATCCGTCGGCCGGTGGGGATGCCGCGGCCGACCCCTTGGGCCCGATCAAGCTGCTCATCGCCTGGGCGGTCGTTGGCATTCCCGCCGCGTGGGGCGTCTGGCAGGTCGTGCTGAAGTCGCTCGCGTTGTTTCGGTAAGACCTCGCCGCTACGCGAAGTCCTGGCGCACCTCCGGGCCCGGGCGGAGCACGTGGTATAGCGTGGCCGCGACCGTCCGCGGCTCGATGGTCGCCAGCGCCGCCACCTGCGCGGCGACTGACATGTAGTCGCCCGGCGGCGCGACATCCGTCTCGTTGGCGCAATACACGCCGGTCTCGCCGCTCGCGACGCCGAGGTTGCGGACGAAAACCACGGGCGTACCAACGGCGTTGGCCAGATGCCGAAGGCCAGAGTCGGGCCCCAGAAATGCGCTACAGCCGGCCAGGAACGCCGTCACACCGGGCAAATTGAGCCGGCCCGCCAGGACATGGCAGCGCAGCGAGCTCCCTCGCGCGGCGGCCTCCAGGACAGGTGCCTCGGCGGCGCTTCCACAGAGCACGACGTCGAGGGGACTTGCGGGGCCAAGCAGGCGCGCGAGCTCCTCGAGAGCGGCCATGAATGACGCGCGGGGCCATATGGGATTGGGTTGCCGCCACGAGACCGCACATGCCACCACGTAGCGCGCGGCCGGAATCGCGAGCTCCCGCCAGATCGTCTCTGCCCGCGCGCGATCTTCGCGAGTCACCGTCACGCGTGGAGTCAGGTCCCATGTCGCCGGCTGTCCGCCCAGGCGGACGACCATATCCCGGAAGAAGGCCGGTATCGGCTGCGGGCCAGCCGGGCGGATGGGCAGGGTGACCAACCCCGACCATCCCTTGTGAATAAATCCCACGCGGTTCGGAATGCCGATCTCCGCGGCTAGGCGCAGATCACCTCCGTAATCGATATGATCCGTGCACAGCGCGGCATCGAACGCATGCCCGCGCAGCGTCGTGCGGGCCACGCTGGATCGCCGCCACACACGATCCGCTGTGACGAGGGGCAGAACCTCGTCGACGTTTGGATCGGTCTCCAGGATCTCCGCCGTTAGGGGTGCGCAGACGTAGGCGATGTGAGCGGTGGGGAGCGCCCGTCGGAGGTGGGGCAGCGAGGCCGTCCTGTATAACACGTCCCCGATGTGAGCGCTGCCGAAGATGACGACGCGGCGCCACTCAGCGGGATCGGTCGCCGGTCGCCCGGTGCGCCAGCCCGCATACAGTCGGAGCGCGGGCGCCGCGACCTCGGTGCCCATCGCTAATGCAAACCGTGTCGGGCTCCGAAACCAGTATCGATCGAGAGCCACCCTTAGCGCGTAGGCGCGGCCGCCGAGGACCGCCGAGGAGTGTCCCGTGCCTGGGAGCCGCCGCCGCCCGTGTGCGCGTCGTACGCCTCCAGAACCTCGGCCGCCGTCACCGTAGCGGCCCCCGACTTCCCAACCTCGACTCCGGCCGCGTAGTTCGCCACGATCGCGGCCTCTATGGGCGTTGCGCCGGCCGCCAGCATCGCGCCGAGGTACGCGGTCACGGTGTCCCCCGCGCCGACGACATCGTACACGGCGCGCGCCGTCGTGGGGACGCGATGCGTGACTCCGTCCGACCCGATCAGCGCCATCCCTTGCTCCCCCAGCGTGAGGAGAAGGTGATCGACACCCAAACGCTCGAGCGTTTCGTGGAGCGCGCGGGGGGACGCGAGATCGACGGCGGCACCGAGCGCGGCTTCCAGCTCCCGGCGGTTCGGCTTGAAGACGGTCGCGCCGCGATACGCAAAGAAATTCCTGTATTTGGGATCCACGACGATGGGGATCCCCCGCGCGCGCGCGCCTGTCATGGCGGCGTGAATCACGTCGGGGACGAGGACGCCCTTGTTGTAGTCCTCGAGCACGAGGGCGTCGGCGTCCGCGAGGGCGTGCCCGACGGCCGCGAGCATTCGCGGGACATCGTCGCCCTCGAGGTCACCGTCCTCTTCCTCGTCGAACCGCACGACCTGCTGTCCGCGCGCGACGATGCGGGTCTTCGTCGTCGTGGGGCGGGTGCCGGACACCAGCGCTCGTGGGTCGAGTCCCAGCGCACCAAACATGCCGCCCAGCGTCCGCCCGGCTGCATCGTCGCCGACGGTTGCCACGAGGGCGCACCGGGCGCCAAGGGCGACGACGTTCTGGGCGACGTTGGCGGCTCCCCCCAACGCGTGCGAGCGGTCGCGCACGCGCACGACCGGCACGGGGGCTTCGGGAGAGATGCGCTCGACTTCGCCCCGGAGATAGACATCGAGCATGGCGTCGCCAATGACCGCGACGCGAAGGCCGGCAACGGCCGAGAGCAGGGCGGTGAGCCGCTCGCGGGTGATGGCAGGGGCCGAGGGGTCCGGGGCACGACGTGTGGGCATAGTGGGCCCTGCAGGGATCGAACCTGCGACCGTCGGATTATGAGTCCGCTGCTCTAACCAACTGAGCTAAGGGCCCTAGTGGTTGCTAAGGTATTGCACTGACGCCGGTTGTGGAACCCGCGCGGGGCGGGATGCCGGCGGCGCGACCCTGGACGGCCCCGCCATGGCGCTCCATGTCGTCTTCTTCCGTTCCGCGGAGCGAGGCAGCGACACGTCGAGTGACAACCCGTCCCGCCGCACGTTCGGGGCGGGGGGCCGGCGTGATGGCATCGCGGTCCGGGTCTGGTCGCCGATTCAGTCCCGGCGACGTCGTGGATTTCCTGATCGTCGGCGCCGGCTCAGCGGGCGGGGTCATGGCGCGCGAGCTCGCGCAGGCCATTACGAGCTCGATCCGGCGCTCGGGATCATGGGGGGCGGTGGCATCGACTTCCGCTTCGATTTCTACCCGATTGGCTTCGCGCTCGGCGGCCTGCCCCCGAACGCTCCCCAGTGGGGCGCGGCGTACAAGCGCATGCTGCACGACTACTACACGCGATCCGTGTATGCCCTGGCGCACACGACGTCGCTGCCCGTCCCGACCAACAGCGTGACCCTCGATGCGACGGTGACGGACGCGTGGGGGCTGCCCGCCCCCTGCATCACGTTTTCCGAGCACGAGAATGACATGCGGCTGTACGAGTTCTTTCGCGATCGCAACATCGAGCTGCTCGAGGCCGCGGGCGCAACGAAGACCTGGGCTTTTCCCCTCGACACGTACTTTCCCGCCGTCCATCTCCTCGGCACCTGCCGCATGGGACATGATCCGGCGACGTCGGTCGTGAACGCCCAGCACCGTGCGCACGACGTGCCCAACCTGTTCATCGTCGACGGGAGCAGCTTCGTGACCTCGGGCCGCGGCCAGCCTACGTGCACGATTCAGGCGCTCGCGTTCCGCGCGGCCGACGAGATCACCCGGCTCGCGGGTCACGGACAGCTTTCCTAGCCGTATCCCCACGCGCCGCAAGCGCGTGCGACCGGCAGTTAGCTTTGCGGCGATGGAGTCGTATTGCCTTGATGTCGTCGTCACGCGCGGGTCGACCGTCGAATCGCGCCACCGGGTTCACGCCGCCGTCGTCGGTCCGCACGGCGCGCTGCTCGGGCGAGCCGGCGATTCCGGCATCATGACGGTCTGGCGCTCCTGCGCGAAGCCCTTTCAGGTCATGCCCTTCCTCGCCGACGGATCCTTCGACGAGCTCGGATGGGGCGACGACGAGCTCGCGCTGGCCTGCGCGTCGCACGGCGGTGAGCCCGAGCACGTCGCGATCGCGGAATCGATGCTGCGCGCCATCGGTCTCGAGGAGGGGGACCTCGCCTGCGGCGTCCACGATCCCCTCTCGGCCCGCGGCCTCCGCCTCGCGCATGAATCGCGCACGCTGCTCACTCGCGTCCACAACAACTGCTCGGGGAAGCACGCCGCGATGCTCGCCCGCGCGCACGTGGCCGGCTGGGAAACGGCGGGATACGAGCGCGACACCCATCCCGTGCAGCGCGCGGTCGTCGAGACGATCGCGGAGTGGACCGGCCTGCCCGCCGACGCGCTGCAACTCGGTGTCGATGGCTGCGCCCTGCCGATCGTCGCATGTCCGCTCGACGACATGGCCCGCGCGTTCGCGCGATTCGCGGTCGCCACCGCGCGGGGGGACGAAGTGCCCGCGCGCATTGCGCACGCGATGACCGCCCGCCCGTTCCTGGTCGGCGGGACCGACCGGTTCGATACGATCCTGATTGAGGAGACGCACGGGCGCGTCGTGGCGAAGGTCGGCGCCGAAGGGGTCCACGCCGCCGCGATTCCCGAGCTGGGGATCGGCATAGCCCTCAAGGTCGAAGACGGCGCCCAGCGCGCTCAATACCCCGCTCTCATCCGCCTCCTCCAGCATATCGGGGCTCTCCCCGAATCCCTCTCCGCACGGCTCGCGGACCAGATCGTCAAGCCGATCCGCAACACGCGCAACGCGGTCGTGGGGTCGATAGGGCCGATGGCCTGACGGCCTGACGGCCTGACGGCCTGACGGCCTGACGGCCTGACGGCCTGACGGCCTGACGGCCTGATGGCCATCGGAGAGAGGAGAAGGGAGAGAGGAGCAAAGTAGACAGAGGATTTGATGAGCGGGGGGAGGATCGATGATGCGGCCTTCTCCGGCGCGGGCTACACTACGACCGTGTTCATCGATCGGGTCATCGTCACGGTGCAGGCCGGCACCGGCGGATCGGGCGCGACGTCCTTCCGCCGCGAGTATCGGGTCCCGTTCGGCGGCCCCGATGGCGGGGACGGTGGACGCGGTGGCGATGTCGTCATTCGTGCCGACGAGAACCTCACCACGCTGCTCGACTATACCTATCGCGACGCGTGGGCCGCAGAGCGCGGCCAGCACGGCATGGGGGCCAACAAGACCGGGTCCTCCGGCGAGGGGATCGTCCTTCCGGTACCCATGGGCACGATCATACTCGACGCGGACTCCAACGAGCGCCTCGGCGAAGTCCTCGCCCACGGCGACGAGCTGGTCATCGCGCGCGGGGGACGGGGAGGGAAGGGCAACGCCTTCTTCGCGACGGCGACGCATCAATCGCCGCGTGAATGGCAGCCCGGAGAAGAGGGAACGCGCCGGCGCCTCGTGCTCGAGCTCAAGCTCATTGCCGACGTCGGTCTCGTCGGCGAGCCCAACGCGGGGAAGTCGACCCTCCTCTCGGTGATCTCCGCCGCGCGGCCCAAGATCGGAGACTATCCCTTCACGACTCTCGTCCCCAACCTCGGCGTCGTGCAGCTGTCCGATCATCGGTCCTTCGTCGTGGCGGACATCCCGGGGATCATCGAAGGAGCGCACGCCGGTCGCGGGCTCGGCCTTCAATTTCTCCGCCATATCGAGCGCACGCGGCTCCTCGCCTTTCTCGTTCCGATCGACGCGTTGGATTGGCAGGCCACCTATGACCAGCTGCGCCGCGAGATCGCGATCTACTCGGCCGAGCTGGCCTCCAAGCCGCATTGCGTGGTCTTCACGAAGATGGATCTCCTTGGGGAGGAGATTCCGCCGGAGCTCGTTGCCCCGGATGCGTTCGGCGTATACGCGGTGAGCGCCCCGGCGCGGACCGGACTCGAGGGACTGCTCGCCGGCTGGTGGGACGAGCTGCTCGCACTCCGTCGCCGGGGTGAGGCCGCCGCTGCCGCCCTGACGCTCCCCTGATTGGCGGGATGCCGACGCGCGCACGCGAGCCCTTTGCAGTCTGGACGCGCGACGACTCTGGTTATCCGGCTGCGCTCCGCCAGGTCCCGCGCGCGCCCGCGCGACTCTGGACCCGGGGCGATCGTGCCACGCTCGATGTTGCAGCCGTGGCCATCGTCGGAACGCGCCGAGCGAGTCCCTACGGCGTTGCGATGGCACGCCGGGTCGGGCGCACGCTTGCGCGATCCGGTGCGTGCGTCCTCAGCGGGCTCGCGGCCGGCATCGACGCGGCCGCGCACGCCGGGGCGCTCAGCGTCGGGGGGCGTACCTGTGCCGCGCTCGGCACGGGCATCGATGTCGTCTTCCCCTTTGCGCACGCTGCGCTGCAGGAACGGATCGCGACCGACGGCCTGCTCGTCAGCCAGTTTCCGCCGGGGACCGAAGCTTTCAAATTCAACTTCCCCAAGCGCAACGCCTTGATCGCGACCCTCGCTCGAGCCGTGATCGTCATCGAGGCTCCGGTGAAGAGCGGCGCGTTGATCACCGTCCGCGCTGCTCGATCCCTGGGCCGAACGGTTGCCGTCGTGCCCGGCCCTATCGACCAATCCGCGCACGCCGGGTCCAACGCGTTGTTGCGTGAGCCGGACGTCGTCGCGATCACCTCCGCGGAGGATGCGCTCGCCCTGATCGGCGCGCGCCTCGCAGAGAGCGACCCGCCGCCGGATCTGGGACCCGATGCCGCCAAGGTCTGGGACGCACTTGCCGCCGGTCCAGCCGACGTCGACGCACTGACGGTGCGCGCTCACCTCCCGGCCACGCGCTGCCTGGCCGCCCTGACGACGCTCGAGCTCGCGGCACTCATCACCTGCGATGCGACCGGGGAGGTGCGGCGGGCGTGACGGGAGGCGGGCCAGGGGGCGCCGCCGGTCCGCCGCGGCACGTCTACGTACATGTCCCGTTCTGCGCCCGGCGGTGCAGCTACTGTGATTTCGCTATTGCGGTGCGCCGCGACACACCGGTGGCGGAGTACGTCGACGGGATCCGCCGCGAGCTCATGCTGCGCATGCCGCGCCGTACCGTCGACCAGACGACATGCGTGGCCGACACCGTCTACCTCGGCGGGGGAACCCCCTCGCGGCTTGGAGCGGGCGGGATCACCGCCCTCCTGGATGTCCTCCGCGAGCGAATCCAGGTCGCGCCGGGGGCCGAGGTCACACTCGAGGCGAACCCGGACGACATCACTCCGGCGGCGGTCGGGGCGTGGGTCGCGGCGGGGGTGAATCGCCTGTCGCTCGGCGCGCAGTCCTTCGACGACGAGGTCCTCCGCTGGATGCACCGGACGCACACCGCGCGCGACATCGCGCAATCGGTGGAGACGCTGCGCGACGGCGGGATCGGGAGCATCTCCCTCGACCTGATCTTCGCCCTTCCCGCGCAGCTGGGCCGCGACTGGGATCGGGACATCGGCGCGGCGCTGGCCCTCGCGCCCGGGCATTTGTCGCTCTACGGGCTCACGATCGAGGATCATACGCCGCTCGCGCACTGGGTCGGGCGCGGCGAGGCGCGCGAAGCGCCGGAGGGGGAGTTCGAAGCCGAATTTCTCCGCGCGCACGATATCGCCGTGTCGGCGGGGTACCAGCATTACGAGGTCTCGAATTTCGCGCGCGCGGGATCGGCGTCGCGGCACAATTCGGCCTATTGGTCGGGCGCCGGCTACCTGGGGTTGGGACCGGCGGCGCACGGCTATGATGGCGCGGTGCGCCGGTGGAACATCGCGCCGTACGCCGAGTGGTTGCGCTGCGTGCGGGACGGCCGGGATCCGATTGCCGGATCGGAGGATCTGACCGAAACCAATATCGTGACGGAGCGATTGTATCTACAGTTACGCACAGCTACGGGAATGGTCATACCGACAGACCATCGCTCGGTGGTAGAGGCGTGGTCTCATGTGGGCTGGGCCATACTCCAGGGCGACCGTTTCCGGCTCACTCCTCTCGGATGGCTTCGGATGGATGCGCTCGTCGCCGAGCTTGACATCGCGTCGAAGTCGTTACTAGGTTTGGACTTATGGCGCTGCCACAACTGAGCGATCGGGAGCGGCGGGTGCTCGAGGCCGTCATTCAGACATACGTTGAAACGGCCGAGCCGACGGGGTCGAGGATGCTGGCCCGGAGATTCGGGCTTGGGGTGTCGGCCGCCACGATTCGCAACACGATGAGCGACCTGGAAGAGAAGGGATACCTGTTCCACCCGCATACGTCGGCGGGACGGGTCCCGACCGACCAGGCGTATCGCGTATATGTCGACTCCCTGACGCGGCTGACGCCGATCGTCCCCCAGGAGCGCGATGCGCTCGTGGAGCGTATTCTGGCGGGCGGCTCAGCCATCGAGACGATCCTGCGCGGCGCCGCGCAGAGCCTCGGTGTCTTGACGCAGGAGCTGGGTGTGGCGCTCGGTCCCCGGCTCGATGAGTCGGTGCTCGATCGGCTCGAGCTGGCGCGGCTGTCGACCGATCGGCTGCTGCTCGTGCTGTCACTCCGCGGCGGCGCGATGCGGACGATCTTCGTCGAGGTCACGGGCGCGGTCGCGGACAACGCGTTGGCGGAAGTCACCGGTATGCTCAACGAGCGACTGGGGGGATTCACCCTGCGGGAGATTCGGGCCTCGCTGGCCGAGCGCTTGCGCGACAGCGCTCCGAGTGCGGGGGCGGGGGAGCTGCTCAACATTTTCGTGGAAGAGGGGGAGTCGATGTTCGATCTCCCCTCCGGCGGGGACGACGGGATCGTTCTCGGGCAGGCGTCGGTCCTTGCGGAGCAGCCCGAGTTCGCGTCGGGCGACAATTTGCGGAAGTTGATCGAGCTGACGGAGACTCGTGCGCAGCTGGGGGAGCTGCTGCGGCGGCGCAGCATGGATGGTGGCGTCTCCATCACCATCGGCGCGGAGAACGCGGATCCGCGGCTCGGGAAGTTGACGATCGTCACCGCCGAATACCGGGCCGGGTCGCTGAGCGGGGTCATTGGCGTCATCGGTCCGACGCGCATGCCGTACGACAAGGTCATCTCACTCGTGAGCCACACGTCGCGGCTCGTGACCGAACTCCTGGGCTAATTTTCCCTGATGGCTGATTTTTACGGTGTACTCGGTGTGGCGCGCGGTGCGTCGGACGACGAGATCAAGAAGGCATACCGCAAGCTCGCGATGCAATTCCATCCCGACCGCAATGACGGCGCGAAAGAAGCCGAGGAGCGGTTCAAGGAGGTCACGGAGGCGTACGACACATTGCGCGATCCCGAGAAGCGCGCGGCGTACGACCGGTATGGCGAGGCGGGACTCCGAGGGCGCGGCCCGGCCGGAGGGGCGCACGTCGACCTGTCGGAGGCGCTCAACATCTTCATGCGCGACTTCGGCGGGTTCTCCGGATTGGGAGATCTGTTCGGGCAGCGGTCGCAGGCGACGCGACAGGGCTCGGACATCAAGCTCACCGCGCGCCTGACGCTCGCGGAGGTGGCGGAGGGGGTCGATCGGAGACTCGCGCTCAAGCTCCTGGATCCGTGCGAGCGCTGCTCCGGATCCGGGGCCGAGCCGGGGACCACTCCGCAGCGGTGCGCGACCTGCGCGGGCACGGGGGAAGTGCGCCGCGCCCAACGCTCGTTCTTCGGCCAGTTCGTGAG
>PLLD01000143.1 GCA_003141205.1 Gemmatimonadota bacterium | reverse complement strand
TAAAGAGCACACGGTATTGCACTTAGAGCCGCTATTCCAGTTCGTGTTCCCGGCACAGACCGGCCAATCCCTGGCTGGAAGGGACGCTATCGTCCTCAATAACGGACGCTTCTGCCGGTCAAAGCGCCGCGTCAATCGCGCCGCACCACGCGTGAATCAGCATGATATGCACCTCCTGGATCGCGGCGGTCGCCGTGCTGGGCACGCGCACGACATGATCGGCGGCGCCCTCGAGAAGACCCGCGCGTCCGGTCAGAGCGATCGTCACCGCGCCGGCGCCGCGCGCCGCAGCGAGGCCGCGCAGCACGTTTTCCGACGTCCCGCTCGTGGTCAATCCAACGGCGACGTCGCCCGGGGCGGCGAGCGCTTCGATCTGGCGCTCAAACAGGGACGCGTAACCGAAGTCGTTCGCGATGCACGTCACGGATCCGGGATCCGACACGAGCGCAAGCGCCGGGAGTGCGCGACGCATTCGCTTGAAGCGCCCGATCAGCTCACCCACGAAGTGCGATGCCTGCGTGGCGCTCCCGCCGTTTCCGAATGCGATGACCTTGTGTCCCTGCTGCAGCGCCGTGACGAGCGCTCGCCCGGCTTCTTCGGCAACCGGGATGATCTCCGCCAGCGCGAGCCGCACGACGTCCTCGTGCGCCGCAAAATGCTCCGCGATCAGACCGATGCTCCCGCCCGGCCCTCCGTTCGTTCGCTCATGCATGGCCTTGAGTTTGCAAAGCGGACGGCCGTGAGGCTAGAGTGAGGGCGCGCGCCGTGCCGACGACCCCCGATGCCCGCCTGATCCCGATGCTCGCCTCCGTCGGCGCCGCGATCCCGGCCGGCCCCGGTTGGACGTTCGAGCCGAAGTACGATGGCATCCGGGTGATCGCGCACGCGCGATCCGATGCCGTCTCACTCGTGACGCGGAACGGGATCGACAGGGCGGCGCAATTCCCCGAGATCGTCCAGGCGCTCCGCGCGGCGGCCGCGCGACGGAGGGGGCGGCTGGTGCTGGATGGCGAGATCGTCGCTCTCGCTCACGGTCGGCCCGCGCGCTTTCAGGCGCTGCAGGCGCGCAGCTTGGCGCCGGATGCGGCGACGGCCTCGCCGCGCGGACCGGGGACCTCCACGGCACTCATGGTATTCGATCTCCTCGCCGACGGTACCGAGAGCCTGATCGGACGACCCTGGACCGAGCGCCGCGCTCGGCTGGAGCAGCGACTCGCCAATCGGACGACGCGCGCGCTGCGGCTCGCCGAGTCGGCCCCTGATGGGGGCCGGGCGATGCTCGCCCGCGCCCATCGCGACGGGTGGGAGGGGATCATGGCGAAGCGCATGAACGCGCGGTACCGCCCCGGCGTCCGCACCGACGACTGGCGCAAGCTCAAGATCGAGCATCGGCAGGAGTTCGTCGTCGGCGGGTACACCGATCCGCGAAACTCGCGCCTGTACTTCGGTGCGCTGCTACTCGGCTACTACGAGCGGGGCACGCTGCAGTACGCGGGCAACATGGGCGGTGGATTCACCCGCGCCGAGCTCAAGGCAATGTGGGATCGCCTCGCCCCGCTGGCGCGGAAGACGTGTCCCTTTGCGAGCGTACCGCGCCCGGTGGCACGAGCGGCCCACTGGGTGCGCCCGAGGATCGTGATCGAGGTCAAGTTCAACGAATGGACCACGGACGGACGACTGCGCCAGCCGACCTACGTCGGCACGCGGGACGACAAGGACGCCACGCAGGTCACACGGGAAAGGGAGCGCGTGCTGTGACCGCATGCGGCTCGGAGCGGCGCGGCGCGCCTTCCGGGCCCCGGCGCGCGCGCTCGGACCGCAGGATCGGCAGGGGCTCGTCCGCGTGATGCGTGACGAGATTCTCCATCTGCTCGACGATGAGCGGCGTCGAATAGAAATACCCCTGGCCGAGCTCGCACCCCAGCGCCAGCAACGCGTGGGCCTGCGAAGCCACCTCGATCCCCTCCGCGATCGTCCGCAGCCCCAGAGTCTGGCTGAGCGCGATGATCGCGCGCGCGAGCGCAGGCGGCGCCCCTCCGTCGGCATCGGTCGTCAGATCGTCCACGAAGGGCTTCGCAACCTTCAGGATGTCGATCGGGAAGCGCTGGAGATAGCTGAGGGACGAATAACCGGTCCCGAAATCATCGATCGCAAGGCGCACGCCGATGCTCTTGAGCGCCTTCAGTCTCTCCAACGTCGCCTGCGTGCCGTGCATGAGCGCACTCTCCGTGATCTCCAGCACGAGCGAGGCGGCGGGCAGACGTGCCGCCGCGACCGCCTCACGGACGGTCTCGACGAATCCCGGATGTTGCAGCTGGTGGCCAGAGACGTTGACCGCGATCGCAAAGGATCCCGCGGGCTCGAAGAAGGCCGTCCATGGCGCGGCCTGCCGGCACGCCTCCTGAACCACCCAATCCCCGATCTCCACGATGACCCCCATCTCCTCCGCCACCGAGATGAACTGCGCCGGGTACAGCACCCCGCGCCGGGGATGCACCCAGCGCATGAGGGCCTCGGCGCCGACGATCTTCCCGGTATCGAGCGACACGATCGGCTGATACATGAGCGTGAGCTCGCGCCGCTCCACCGCATGCCGCAAGTCGGCCTCGAGATCCAGCCGGTCGAGCGCCTCCCAGTGCATGTGCCGCTCAAAAGATTCGTAGCGCCCTTTTCCGCGACCCTTGGCCGTGTACATCGCCATGTCGGCGTTCCGAAGCAGTGCGGCGGCGGTGTTCTCATCCCCCGTGGCCGTCCCGCCACCGGCCGCTATGCCGATGCTCGCCGTGATGAACATCTCCTTCCCCTCGATCGTGATCGGCTGGCGCATGGCCACCGTGATGCGATCGGCCGCCTTGGTCGCGGACATCTCACCCGACGCGTTCTCGATGAGCAGCGCGAACTCGTCCCCGCCCAGCCGGGCGACCGTGTCGGAGGTCCGCACGCACGATTGGAGGCGGGCCGCGACGGTGACGAGCAACCGGTCGCCGGCGGCATGGCCCAAGCTGTCGTTGATGGTCTTGAAGTTGTCGAGATCGAGGAAGAGCACGGCGAGCGCTTCCGCGCTCCGTTGCGCGCGGTCGAGCGCGTGGGACACGCGATCGATGAAGAGGGCGCGGTTCGCAAGCCCCGTCAGCGGATCGTGAAAAGCCTGATGCGTGAGTTGCGCCTCCAGGACCTTTCGCTCGCTGATGTCGCGCGCGTTGACGACGATCCCGCGGATCGTGGGCTCGTGAAGAAGATTGGTCGCCATCGCCTCGACCGTAAGCCAGCGGCCGTCCCGGTGACGCAGCCGAACCTCCATCGGCGCCGACCCCTGGCCGCTGACCAGCGCGGTATCGCTGATCGTCGCCTCCACCCGCGCCGCGTCGTCGGGGCGGAGCAGCGCCGTGAGTTTCGTGCCTTCGAGCTCATCGACGGTATAGCCGAATATCCGCGTGACCGACGGGCTGACGAAATGGAGGGTGGCGGACCGGTCGACGATGCTGATGACGTCGGACGAGTGCTGGACCAGGGATCGAAACCGCGCCTCGTTCTGGCGCACGGCCTCCTCCGAGGCCAGGCGCGCGTTCTCCCGCACGGCAGCCATCTGCCGAAAGACCACCAGGAGCGTGAGAGCGACAGTGCCGATCGCAAGCGTCGCCCACGTCGCGCCCGCGTGCGTCAGGGCCTCGACGATCAGCAACGCGTCGCAGACGGCGAGCGATGCGTACGGCAGCGAGGAGAAAGGCTGCACCATCGTGCGCGGATCGAGGCGCGGACGCGGTCCGGTCGGCGTCGCTTGGGCCGGCCTCACGGCGGCGGGACGGCTCGCGTACCGTTGGCAGCCCCACGCCATCAGGCAGTAGGCGCCCATGAAGGCATAGTCGGTCCAGTGCGCCCCGGTAAATCCGAAGAGCTGCACCAGGCGCTGATTGACGAGATCCGAGGCCAGGTAGATGGTGATGCCGCCGAGAAAGAGCGCCGCGCGGCGGACATGCGGCGGACGGCGGAGGATGGCGGTGATGAGGCCGATCGCGACCGCGACGTCACCGATGGGATAGGCCGCGTCGAATATGCGCGCGCGGAGCGAGCCATCCGCGGCGAGCACGGTCGGACCGATGACGAGGTACCACACCGCGAGCCCGCACCCGAGCAGAACGGTCCCCAGATCGAACGCGTACTTGCGGAGCTCCTGCGGGGTGCGCCGGGCGCGCGGGAGCGCGAGAAGGGCCGCGAGCAGGGCGGGATACACCGGGAGGAAGAAGACATTGACCCACGAATCGCCCGAATCCGCGCCACGGAATACCATGTAATTCACCGCGTTCGCAACCAGGACGGTCGCAAAGCTGGCCCCCGTCAGGACCATCGCCCGACGCAGCGCCGGATCGTCCCCGCGACACGCGGCGGCGCGCCAGGCGAGCGCGATCATCATGACGTTCATGGGGATGAACGCGAGCGAGCTGACCGTATTGAGGAACGCGGCGTCCGGGTGTCCGAGGGCCAGCCATACGACATAGACCGCGGCGTACGCGGTCAGGACGCTCGCGATCAGCACCCCAGGGTCAAACGCCCGGCGTTGCGCCGCCACCGGCGCAGTCTCATCCATACCATTGAGGACGCACCGGCCCGAGCGGCGTTTCGCCGCGGCCGGGGGGCCGGACGACGGGGGGGGACTACGCGGTCGGGCGGGCCTGCCGCACAGCGATCAGCAGGGGAGAACGCTGCAGATGGCCACGGTGCCGGTCATCCCGTCGGACGCGCCCGATGCTAGCGCGGCCGTGAGCTCCGCGATCGTTCCGAACCGCGTCAGCCGGGGCGGTGCGTACGGACGGCGCACGGGACGCTGGAGCGAAGGGTCGGCCCGGTCGGGCATGCGGCAAGCTCCCACCTCAGTGTTGCCGGCGGCGGCAACGGTCTCGTACCAAGCGCAGCGGACGCAAGGCATAATAGAGACCCCGCGCTCGGGGCGGGAGATCGAGCGCGGCAAAGTCGAGCGTCGTCGGATTGGACACCCACCGCGCCAGATACCGGGCGCGATCCCGAAATCGGGCGAGTGCCGCCAGTTGGAAGGCTCGATGTTCCGGCCGCGCCGGGTCGGGCGGCTGGCAGAGCCAATGCCCCCACACCACATCCGCCAGCCGCCGAACTTCCCGCGACGCCAGCCGGGCACGGACGGCGCCCTCGGGTCGGCACTCCGGCGCCATATCCGTCGCGAGCGCGAGCGCCAATAGGAGGATACGGTCCGCTCCGCGATCCCGCGCGGTGGCGATGAGCGCGCCCCAATCGACGCTCCGCTCCCGAGCGATCAGATGGGCGAAGTCGGCGATCCACGCCAGACGCCACCAGGCGTGTTTCGCGCCGTGAATGGCGAGGAAGAGAACGAGATCGGGGACACCCAACGTGAGCACTCGGGTCCCACCGATATCGCACCGGCGCGTTCGACGCCACACCGGGTGTTCGTCCATGAGTGTCGCGAGCACGCGAGGAAGCAGCGCCCAATGGAGCTCGACGGCGACCCGGGTCACTGCATGTACGAATGTGTGCTCGTGTCCGGCCCGAGTGTGGACGCTGCGTTGCGCGGCGGTCAGGGAAGGGCGCGGGACGTAGCCCAACGCCAGGAGACAGTCCCACGCAGCCACGGCATCGCGCGCGGCGACCAGGATGTCGATGTCCGCGAAATCACGGCGCGCGAGATCGCCATACGCCAGGACTCCGAGGGTGGGGCCCTTAAACGTGAGCACGCCGACGTCGGCACGCGCGCAGGCCGCGAGGACCTCCAGGAGCGCGCCCGTGCGTCGCAAATTCTCGCGCGCGATCTCGCGGCACCGTGCATCCAGCGCCGTGGCGACATCCGCGGACACGAGCGTCGGTCGCGCGGTTCGAACCGTTTCCAGGAACAGCGGCGCGATTCCGTGACGGCGCCATGCGGGATGACCGTTGGCATCGGGAGCGAGGAGCGACTCCGCATGGTCGCCGATCCACTGGACCGCGCCGGCGAGCGCCCAGTCGGAGGCGGGCACGACTCCCGACGTCACGCGCTCACCCGCCCATCCCGTAGCCAGACCCCAACCGTCGCGACTTTCCAGAGCGTCAGCGCATCGGTGTCCGTCGGCCGTACCTGAAATCGATCGTATGCGGCACGGACGCGGGGCAGCTCCACATACTCGGCGAGGAGCGAATTCCGATCGCCGATCAGCGCAGGGAGGAGATCGGCGGCGCCGGCGGCGAGACCGCGGCGGAAGCTGGGCCCGAGATCCGACTTGGCGACCCGCCACTGCACCACGCTCGGGAGAACGCCCTCCATGGCGGCCCGCATGACGTAGCGCGTCCACCCATCCCGCAGCTTCAGCGTGGCCGGCATCGCGAGGCACAATTCGATGAGGCGCGAATCGAAAAAGGGGTACGCAGGCACAACCCCCCACCGCGCGGACTCCTGATCCGCGACCTCCAGGACGAAGGGCAGGAGACCCCAGTTGAGGCGCCGGTGATGCTCCGCTCGTTCCGAGCGGGGGTCCTCCCGTTCCCCGCTCCGAAGCCGGGCGGACCGCTCCGCCCAACCGACGCGGCGTGCGAAATCGGCGCGTAGCACCGTGCGGCCCTCGGCCGCGTCACCCGTCCCGGAGCGCCGCCGACGCGACCTGAGAGCCAGCGCGCGCAGCGGATCCGGTACGAGCGCGGGGATGACGTATCTGCGGATAAGGCGCGCGACGGGGAGCCGGTGCCGGCGCGCCACGCCGCGCACTTCCCGCGCGAGGGCGACCCAGCGGCCGCCGGACGCCAGCTCCCCCAACCATGTCAAGCCGTGCGAAACGGCCGTGTCGCCATCCAGTCCGTCGAGCAGGACCGTCACGCCGGCGTCGCGGGCCGCGCGGTAGATGGCCTGATGCAGGAACAGATTGGGGGCGTAGAACGGCTCGTCGTGGTGCGCGATCGTCGCGGCGAGGTCCGTGAACGGGGTGATGGCATCGCCGACGATGCGGTGCGCGATGAAATCACCGAGCGCGAGCGTGGCATCGATGAACTGGCGCTCGTCGGATTGCGGGACCGTGTCGAATACCAGGGAGAAGACGTGCAGCGGGCGGCCCGATCCCTCGAGCAGGACGCGCGCCGTGCATGCGACCGATGTCGAGTCGAGCCCCCCGCTCAACGTCGCGCCGACCGGTCGGTCGCCGCGGATGCGGGCTTGCACGGCATCGAAGAACGTCGACCGATAGGCTTCGGCATACGCCCGATCGGACCCGAGATCGAGCGTCCTCGACGGGTCCAGCGCCCAGTACCGCCGCGCCGTCAGCCCGCGGGCATCGACGCGGAGCACGTGCGCGGGAGCAAGGCGTTGGATGCCCAGGTAGAAAGTCTCCTCCTTCTCGTGCAGCACCGATTCGACGTAGTCCGCAACGCGCGCTTCATGCAGCCGTCTCGGAACCTCGGGCAACGCGAGCAGCGCCTTGATCTCGGACGCAAAGGCGAAGAGGCGGCCGGGCACGTGATGGTAGTACAACGGACGGACGCCGGAGCGATCGCGCAGACAGACGAGGCGTCGATCGCGACCATCCCAGATCGCCGCCGCGAAGTCCCCGAGAACGCGTTCGGCGCAGGCGTCCCCCCAGCGATCGTAGGCGGCGAGGAGGAGGGCGGCATCGCCCACCGGCTCCGCGGGCGAGCGGCCCAGCGCACGGAGAATCTCCGCGCGGTTGTCGACACGGATGTCCGCCGCGGCCACCAGGGGACCGGCCGCGCGGGCCGGACCGGCCTCCGCGCGTCCTTCCGGCGCGGTCTGGCGTAAGCGTGAGCCGAGCCCGATGGCGCCCTCGACCCATTGGCCGACTCCGTCGGTCC
>PLLD01000331.1 GCA_003141205.1 Gemmatimonadota bacterium | reverse complement strand
GTCGTCGGCCTCGAGGTGCACGTCCAGCTCAAGACGCGCACCAAGGCGTTTTGCTCGTGCTCGACCGCGTACGGCGCGCGTGCGAACGCACACACCTGTCCCGTGTGTCTCGCGCTGCCCGGCGCGCTGCCCGCGATCAATGCGCGCGCCGTCGAGCTGGGGGTACGGGCGGCCCTCGCGCTGGGGTGCACCGTCCACCCCGTCTCGGTCTTCGCGCGCAAGCATTACTTCTATCCCGACCTGCCGAANNCCGGACCTGCCGAAGGGCTACCAGATCTCGCAGTACGACCGGCCCCTCGCGACGGGTGGCGTCCTCGAGACGGGACCGCTCCGCGTCCGGATTACGCGCGTGCATCTCGAAGAGGATGCCGGCAAGTCGATCCACGACCGCTTTGCGGGCGCGACCGCGATCGATCTGAACCGCGCGGGCGTGCCGCTCATCGAGATCGTGAGCGAGCCCGACATCCGCTCGGCGGTGGACGCCGGGCGGTACCTGCGCGAGCTGCGGCAGATCATGCTGTACGCGGGCGTGAGCGACGTGAACATGGAAGAGGGGAGCCTGCGCGTCGATGCGAACGTCAGCGCGCGCGTGCGCGGAGCGGCGGAGCTCGGGACCAAGACCGAGGTCAAGAACCTCAATTCCTTCTCCAACGTCGAGCGCGCGGTGGCCGCGGAATTCGCGCGGCAGTGCGCGCTCCTGGAGGGCGGGGAGCGCGTCCTGCAGGAGACGATGCTGTGGGATGCCACCCGCGGCGGAGTCCGTTCGGCGCGGTCGAAGGAGGAGAGCCATGATTACCGGTATTTCCCGGAGCCGGATCTGCCGCCGCTGGTCCTGGCGCCGGAGTGGATCGCGGCTCAGGCGGGGCAGGTCCCCGAGCTCCCGGCGGCTCGGCGATCCCGTTTCGTGAGCGCGTTCGGCGTGAGCGATCGCGACGCCGACGTGCTCGTGGCGATGCCGGCGCTGGCCGACTACTTCGAGGCCGTCGCGGGCGCCAGCGGAGATGGCAAGGCGACGGCGAACTGGGTCACCGGCGAAGTCCTGGCGGAGCGTGCGGCCGACGACGACCGTGTGGACGCGGCGGTCTTTCCGGTTCCGGCGGGCAGGCTCGCGGAGCTCATTCAGCTCGTGGGCTCGGGTACGGTCAGTCACACCGCCGCCAAGACGATTTACGCGCGCCTCGCGGACACCGCCGGCGCCGAGTCGGCGGAGAGTATCGCCGGGGCTCTTGGGCTCGTTCAGGTGAGCGACGAGGGTCCGCTTGGGGCGTGGATCGAGGAGGTGTGGGCCGAGCATCCCGAGGAGGCTCGCCGGTTCGCTGCAGGCGAGACCAAGCTGCAGGGGGTACTGGTCGGGTTCGTGATGAAGAAATCGAAAGGGCGCGCGGATCCGCGGCGCGTGAATCAGCTGCTCGTGGCGCGCGCGGGGCGGTAGAGGGGGGCCGCGAGCGCGGCCGCGTACGAGAGGGTCGAGGGCGGCAGGGCGAAGCGGTGCGTGGCGGCGCGTGCCGCGCTCCAGATCCCCCCGCGACGCAGCGCCGCGCGGCGCACGCGCTTGGCGTCGCGGAGCGGGGACTCGCCCGATGGATCGAGTGCCAGCGGCTCCGACCGATCGAGGCGCGTGAGAAGATCGATCACGAAATCGTACGAACGGTCGAGGTAGCGGGCCACATCGTCGTCGGCGAGGTCCCAGCGACTGTTCTCCGCAAGCAGCTGGAAGATCCGCTGCCACGATTCGCTGTCGCTGACGACCACCATGCCGCGAAAGATGCGCCGATTCATCTGCGTGCTGAAGATCGTCGGACTCAGGATGCGATCGAGGTGCTCATCCGAGCGCGAATGGTCGATGAGAATCAGCTCCCGCGCCCGGCGGCTGACCCCTTCACCCAGATGCGTTTCGAACCGGCTCTCCCAGTAGCTGTGCCCGATCGCGGACGTGCTCGACGTCACGGCGAGCTGGCGCGGCACGAAGAAGTTGTGCGCCACGGCGTCGGCCGCGAGATGCGCCAGGTAGCCGAAGGCGAAGGCGCGCAGGGGGCCGTCGGGCGCCCGGCGGTAGACCTCGAATCCGACCGTCCAGGAATGACAGTGCCGTCCGGCGGGCGCGTATTTCTTGGCGACGCTGGTATCGGCCGCGATCGACCCGTACAGGAAATCGTAGGGATAGGCTCGCAGAAGATCCGCCACGGCGCCGGGGAGGCCGTCGAGGGATCGCATGACCGCCTCGCCCAGAAAGACGTGAGTGCCCGGGGTCCACGCGTACGCTGCGTGGGGCGTCAGACCGATCGCGAGCGCCACGACACCGAGCAGCCCAAGCAGGCGGCGCACGGTGACGCGGGGCTCGCTCAGACCCGCGTTCGGCGAAAGGGGCGTGGGCTCCGGAATTCCTCCTCCCGGTCCTCGCCGCGCAAGGCCCGCGTCGCGAGCCGCCCCACCAACCGACCGAGGACGTTGCGCACCCCGCCGCCGACGGCCGACACGCCGGCACGCGCGCGGTGCACGGCACCGATCGTCCCCATGACGACGTCTTCGAGCTCGTCCTGCACGACATCCACGAGGAGCCCCAGCCGCTCGATCCGCACGCGCGTGCTGGCGACGGTGTCGCGGACCGTAGCCGCGGTGAGCGTGACCGTCTCGTGCACCGCGTGGACGTCATCGCGCACGGCGCCCATGATCTCGTTGAGGTTGGTGAGTGCGACCGCGGCGTCACGCAGCATCGGCGCCACCTCCACGGATAGCTGGCGGGAGAGGGCGTCGATCCGATTGGCGGCGGAGCGCGCGGAGCGCCGGGCCAGGACGATCGCCGGGATCGCCAGAATGAGAAGGACGCAGGCGGCCAGGGTCAGCAGTCCCTGCGCGACGGCGACGGTCTCCGTGAACCAGAGCGGGAGCGGCAGGACGGGAAGGATCATGAGCACATGTATCATACTACGGGATCCGGTTGCACGGGTGAAAGCCGCACGTCATCCTTGGTGACTGGCATGCGGACAACCCAATTCGTCGTCGAGGGCGGCTGTCGCCTCGCGGGGACCATTCGGCCCTCCGGAAACAAGAACGCGGCGTTGCCGATTCTGGCCGCGTGCCTGCTCACCGATCAGAAGGTGACGCTGGACAACGTGCCGCGGATCGCCGACATCGAGATCCTGGTCGAGCTCATGCGGTCGGTTGGCGCCGAGGTCGAGTGGACGGCGCAGAACGCGCTCGCCGTACAGGCGCGTGAGGTACGCGCCGCGTCGCTCGACGCCGCCTTGTGCGCGCGGATCCGCGCGTCGATTCTGCTCGCGGGCCCGCTGCTCGCGCGGTGCGGCGAAGTGTGGCTTCCGCCCCCGGGCGGCGATGTCATCGGGCGCCGGCGCGTGGATACCCACCTGCTCGCCCTCGCGCAGCTCGGGGCCACGGTCGCCTTCGACGGGGCGTACCATCTCGCGGCAGCGGCGCTGCGCGGCGCGGACGTCTTCCTCGATGAGCCCAGCGTCACGGGCACGGAGAACGCGCTCATGGCGGCCACAGCGGCGCGTGGCACCACGACCCTGCGCAACGCCGCGAGCGAGCCCCACGTGCAGGACCTGGCGCATTTTCTCCGCGCCCTGGGAGCATCGATCGAGGGGATCGGGACGAACACCCTGACGGTGCATGGCGGTGAACCCCTGCACGGAGCAGGCCACGCCATCGGACCGGACCACATCGAGGTCGGCTCGTTCATCGGACTTGCGGCCGTCACGGGGTCCACGTTGCGAATCGCGGGCGCCGGCGTGGAGCATCTGCGCGCGACGCGGCTCGGTTTCGACCGGCTCGGGATCGCGTGCAGCATCGAGGGGAATGACCTGCTCGTCTCCGCGACGCAGTCGCGCACGATCCAGAGCGACGTCGGGGGGCATATCCCGAAGCTGGAGGATCAGCCGTGGCCCGGCTTTCCGGCCGATCTCATGTCGATCGCGATCGTCGTCGCGACGCAGTGCAGTGGCCTCATCCTCATGCACGAGAAGATGTTCGAATCGCGGCTCTTCTTCGTGGACAAGCTCATCGGGATGGGAGCGCGCATCGTGCTCTGCGATCCGCATCGCGCGCTGGTCGCGGGACCGTCCGAGCTGCGGGGCGCGACCGTGGAGTCGCCCGACATCCGCGCGGGGATGGCGATGCTCCTCGCCGCGATGTGCGCGGTGGGGACGAGCACGATCAACAACGTCGGGCAGATCGACCGCGGATACGAGCGCATCGATGAGCGGCTGAACGCTCTGGGCGCACGCATCCGGCGCGTGACCGAAGGACGCGCGTGACCGAAGGACGCGAGTGACCGAAGGACGCGAGTGACCGATGGGCGTGCCTGAGGGGACGCCGGTCCCGACCGAGGAGACGGCCGACCGGTACGAGGAGATCGACGCATTCACCGACCTGGGCGTGCGTGCGCTCGTGACGACGCGCGCGGCCGGCGATCTCGGGCTCGCCGGCGCAGACCCGGTCGGCGCCACACTGGATCGTTGGCGCGCCTTGCGGGCCGCCCTGGGCGGGGGGACGCCACTCGCGCGGCTGGCGAGCGCCGCCCAGGTACATGGCGCGCACATCATCGAGCATGAGCCGGGGTGGCAGGGATGGCTTCGGGCCGATGCCGCCGACGGGCATTTCAGCCGGTGGCGCGGGATCGCCCTCGCCGTGACCGTGGCGGACTGCGTGCCGGTGTTCCTCGCGCATCCGTCCGGCGCCGTCGCCCTGCTGCACGCGGGATGGCGGGGAACCGCCGCGGGGATCGTTCCGCGCGCGCTCTCCCTTTTTGCGGCGCACGGCCTCGCTCCGCCCGATGTGCGCGTCCATCTGGGGCCCGCGATCTGCGGGGCGTGCTACGAAGTCGGCCCCGATGTCTACCGGGCCGTCCGGGGCCGCGCGGGCGTGGGCCCGACACGGCTCGACCTGCGCGCGGTGCTGGGCGAGCAGGCGCAGGGTGCCGGGGTTCGGGACGTGACGACCAGCGCGTGGTGCACGCGGTGCGACGCGGGACGCTTCTTCTCGCATCGCGGAGGGGATGCCGGCCGCCAGGTCGCGGCGCTCGTCGCGGCGTAGTTTTCTCGCCGATCACCTTGATTTCGGCGCCCGGCCGGTTACGTTGGGGAGTCCGGGGGTGACAGCCACCGGCGGAAATGTGGGGAAGGTTCCCCACATTTTTTTATTCCCTTTGAGTCGCGCGCAACACCTCGAATCAATCTGAGATCAGTGCTGGAAGCTATTGTCAGGGAATTACTTGAGTCGCTTGATTATGAACTGGTCCGCCTCCGGCAAGGGGGGGCTCGCTCGCGCCCGATCCTCGAGATTCGGATCGATCGGCGCGACGGTCAGCGGATTACGGTCGAGGATTGTGCGCGGGCATCGCGCGCGCTCAGCGCGCGATTCGAAGCGGGGGTGCCGGATGCCGCGGTTCTCGCGGGGCGTTACGAACTGCAGGTGTCGTCACCTGGCGACCTGCGCCGGGCGGTGACCGAACGTACGGAGGGGGCGGCAGATGGTCGGATCAGCTGAAATCCTGTCTGCGATCCGCGAGTTGTCGAACAGCAAGCAACTCGCGCGCGCGGAATTGCACGGCCTGCTCGAGGACGGCATCAAGGCGGCGCTCGCCAAGAAGCACGGCCCCAACGTTCAGGCCGAAGTCGAGATCGACGACGATCGCGGGGCGCTGCGCATCGTCATGCTCAAGAACGTCGTGGAGCTGGTCGAGGATCCGAGCCGTGAGATCACGCTCGAGGACGCGCAGCGGGAGGACGCGGAGTTCCAGGTCGGCGATACCATGGAGATCCCCGTCGACTTCGCGGAATTCGGGCGGGCCGCGGTGCAGGCCGCCAAGCAGCGGATCCTCCAGCGCGTACGCGAGGGGGAGCGGACCAAGATCCGCGAGGAGTTCACGGGCCGCGTCGGGGAGCTGCTCTCGGGAGAGATCCAGCAGATCGAGCGCGGCAAGCTCGTGGTGATGCTCAACAAGTTCCGCGAGGCCGAAGCGACGATCCCCTACCGCGAGCAGAACCATCGCGAGCATTTCCATCAGGGGGACTCGATCCGGGCGGTCCTGAAGCGCGTCGAGGAGACCCCGAAGGGACCGCGGCTCGTCCTGAGCCGGGGCGACCCGCTGTTCGTCAAGGCGCTCTTCCGGCTCGAGGTCCCCGAGATCCAGCAGGGGATCGTGGAGATACGCGCTGCCGCCCGCGAAGTGGGCAGCCGGACGAAAATCGCCGTCTTCTCGCGCGACGACTCGATCGATCCAGTCGGCGCGTGCGTCGGGCTCAAGGGCTCGCGCGTGCAGGCCGTGGTGAACGAGCTGGGGGGAGAGCGGATCGACATCGTTCCGTGGTCGCCGGATCCGGAGCGCTTCGCAAAGCTCGCATTGGCCCCCGCCCGCGTAGCGCGGGTATTCGGCGAGCCGGCAACGAAGACGATTCAAGCCGTGGTCGACGAAGACCAGCTCTCGCTGGCGATCGGGCGCAACGGCCAGAACGTGCGCCTGGCGTCGGAGCTCACGGAGTGGAAAATCGACCTGTATTCGAGCCGGGAGTGGCTCGAGCGGGCCGGTGAGGCGCCGCTGTTCGCGCCGTTGCCCGAGGAGACGACCGATGCGGCGGCGGACGTCAAGCTGTCGGAGATCCAGGGACTGCCGACGGCGACGGTGGCGGTGCTCGAGGATGCCGGCTACCGCACCCTCAACGATGTGATCGATCTCGAGCGGGAGGATTTGCTGCGCCTGCCGGGGATCGCGCCGGAGGAGGCCGATCGCATCATGGGGATCATCGACGAGCTCACGACCGATGACGCGGGCGCGGAAGGGGGAGACGTGGACGAGGTGCCGCAGGCGGAGACCGCGAATGAGGCGGGTGTGGGCGCGGACGAGCTCGCGGAGCCGGCTGATGGCGCCGGCGCACCGCCCGCGTAGCGGTTGCTGCCACCGGGCGTGGAGCGGGAACGCGTGGACGCACGTGTCGAGCGCAAGGTTCTGGGACTATTGGGTCTCGGAGTGCGCGGGCGCGGGGCCGTCGTGGGCGTCGAGCAGGTGCGGCAGGCGGCGTATCGGAACAGATTAGCCTTCGCCGTGGTGGCGCCCGACGCGTCGCGGCATAGCAGGGCGAAGATCGTACCGCTCCTCATGGGGCGGCACGTGCGATATGTGGAAGGACCGACGGCGGCTGCGCTCGGCGCCGCGGTGGGACGCGTGTCGGCGGCGGTCGTCGGGGTCGTCGATCCCGCGTTGGCCAAGGGGATCCGTGCGGTGATCGACGCGGCGCCCGGTGGCATGACAGGCTCAAGGGGAGAGGGGCGTGAGTAAGCTTCGCGTACACGATATGGCGGGCGAGTTCGGGATCTCGAGCGACGAGCTGATGACGCTCTTGCGCTCGATGGATGTGTCCGTGCGCAGCCACCTGAGCCCGCTGACCGACGAGCAGAT
>PLLD01000136.1 GCA_003141205.1 Gemmatimonadota bacterium | reverse complement strand
GGGGTCCGGGCTCCAGCATGCAGCTCGCCATGAATCGCATCATGTCGGCGTCGGCCATCGTCTCGGCCGTTCGCAGCGCGCCCAGCGCCCGGAGCGACAGGCGCGTGAACCCCGTCCGCCCGACCGTGCGCAGGTCGGTGCCGCTCCCCTTTACCAGCAGCGCGTCCCCGGCCTTGATCGACGTGTTCCCCCCGCCCGGCTGCACGAGCCGCGGGTACTGTCCGACGAGGTTGGAGAGATAGACGATCTGGTCGAGCTCGTCTGCGCCAGAAGGGGGTTCGCTGCCCCAGCGATCATCGATGCGCGCGGATGTGAAGGGACCGGTCATGCGGGGTAAGATGGCGTAACGGGAAGGCTTTGTCGCGCTCGAGCACGTGACAAAGCCCCGGTTGGTGGCGTCGATCCAATAGCCCCTCCTTTACCAATCCGGCTCCGTCTCCGATCCGACTGGCAACAGTCTGGAGAATCATGATGCGTCCTCTGCGCTCGTGCCTCGCCACCGCGGTGGCGCTCAGCGCAGCCGCAGCGTGCTCCTCCTCCCACACCGCGACGGGCACGCAAGATCACGTCGGCAGCTCGGCGGTTCGTGTCCATCTCGTGACGGTGAGTCCGAGTGGCGGAGTCTCGGGCGATCTCATTGCGCGGGGGATGCGAGCGAGCGCGCTCCGAGCGACGGCCGTCATCCCATCGGATGGCCTACACGGAGAGGGCACGCCGACGTCGCTCGAGTACTACATCTCGAGTCTTCAGATTTGCACGAGCCTGACCACGAGCGGGACGGCCTTCAGCAATGCCCAAGGATGCACGACGCTCTATCAGCAAAGTGCCTCGAGCTACAGCGCCTACGACGCCGATTCCGCCCGAGCGGACGCCGACCCGACGCACTACCTGGACCTGATGAGCCCCACGACGACGGCCACACTCAATCAGGCCGTCACGACTCTCGCCGCGGGCAGCTACAACTACGTCATCGCGACATGGTATCGGCCGGTCAAGGTGACGGGCACGATCGCGCTCGCGAGCGGCAGTTACTTCACGCATGACGGCGTCGTCGACACGGCGACCGGCGTCACGCACGTCGCGGGATCCCTTCTCACGGGGCCGGCCGGCGAGAGCGTGGTGGACCTGCCGAATGGCGGCACGTGGTTCAAGTTCCAGGCGCCCTTTGTCGTTGCCGCAGACAGCGCGAGTTACGTGCTCGACCTGGTCTTCGATCCGGATCGTCTGCTCAAGGGCGGAGCGATGGCCAGCAACGCGTCGATCCAGGACAGCACCGCCGCGCTCCACGGCATCTACGTCCCATTCCTCGATCTCAGCCCCATCGTGCACAAGGCGACCGACTCGGCCGTGAAGGAGACGTACGTCTTTGCGGGCCCGAGCCAGTTCTCCCTTCGTGCCGAGCTCTATTACCTGCAGAGCGACACCACGAAGACGATTTACGGGATCGATTTCAAGACGTTATATACCGCGACCACCTCGATCAACGTCACCGATCCGCAGCGCGTCTTCTTCGTCGCCACCGCCGGAGGGACGACGCAATTCCTCGACTACCAGCAGGCGCCGATGCTGACCGGATTCACACGGTCAGCCACGGGCGGTACCGTCACACTGAACTGCCAGACAACCCTGTTCAGCACGGATCCATGCAGCGGGCAAGCGTCCGTGACGATGACGTACGCCGCGCCATCGATCACGACGATCGACTGACGCGGTGGTGGGCTCGCCATCTCCCTCTCAATGGGCCCTCGCGATCATTTTTGTCGGAAACTCAACTCATACTCTGGCTGCGACTCCTCTTGCAGCCTCTCCTGATCTATTGGATCTGGCGCGCGACTATCCGACGTTAAGGGCCTTGTTCGACAGCTGACGACGTTAAGTTCCGGCGTGCCCGACGATCAGGCGAGCGCCGAGAAACACCCCGTGGATCTGCTCGCCCGAAATCGCGAGTGGGCAGCCGACAGGATTCGTCAGGATCCCGCTTTCTTCGAGCGGCTGGTCAAGCAGCAGTCCCCCAAGTTCCTCTGGATCGGGTGCTCGGATAGCCGAGTGCCGGCCAATGAGATCGTCGGATTGGCTCCCGGTGAGTTGTTCGTTCACCGCAACGTCGCCAACATCGTCGTACACAGCGACCTCAATTGCCTCGCCGTTCTACAATACGCGGTGGACGTGCTGCAGGTCGAGCACGTCATCGTGTGCGGTCACTATGGCTGCGGCGGCATTCGTGCGGCGATCGAGAACCAACGATTGGGGCTGATCGACAACTGGTTCCGGCACGTGCAGGACGTCGCCCGACATCACACCGAGGAGCTCGACCTGCTCCCTACCAATGCCGCCCGGTGGGACCGTTTGTGTGAGCTCAACGTCGAGGCGCAGGTCGAGGCGGTCATCCGCACGACCATCGTGCAGGACGCCTGGGCGCGGGGGCAACGGCTCTCCGTCCACGGCTGGATCTACGGAATCCACGACGGCATTCTCCGCGAGCTGACAGCGCTGCGCGATGGAGCCTAAGGGCCGGTCGCTCGGCCGACGCCGTTTCCTCGCGCGACTTGGCGGCTTCGCCGCGCTGGCCGGCGATCTCCCCGCTCTTGCGCGCGCGACGGCGCGCACGCTCGGCGAGCCGCCCGACTACACAATTCGCATCGGAACCGGGCTCGTCGAGCTGGCGCCGGATCGCATTATCTCCACGACCATGTACAACGGCCAATTCCCGGGTCCGCTCCTCCGGTTCGTGGAAGGGCGGCGGACGCTCGTCGACATTATCAACGATACCGACGCGCCCGAGCAGCTGCACTGGCACGGGCAAACGGTGCCGGTGGACGTGGATGGGGCAGAGGAGGAGGGGACGCCGTTCGTTGCCGCGCACGGCATGCGGCGCATCGCTTTTACGCCGGGCCCGTCCGGATTCCGCTTCTATCATTCGCATCGCCACGCCGGAGCGGCCCTCGACAGCGGACAGTACAGCGGACAGGTGGGCGCCGTGTACATCGAACCCCGTGGGGAACCCGGTCGCTACGACCGCGAGATCTTTCTCGTGCTCAAGGAGTTCGAGCCGTTCCTGACGCGCGGCGGCGACATGCCACAGGATTTTCTCGCGCCCGCCGGTGCGGTGAGAGCGCTGCACACCGCTGGCGAGTTGGCGATGCGGGCATCCCTCGCGCGAGGCATGCCGCACGGCTACGAGGTCGGCTATCGCCTGTTCTCGATCGACGGCCGAATGCTCGGCCACGGCGAGCCGATCCGCGTGAAGGCCGGCGAGCGCGTGCTATTCCACGTGTTGAATGGAAGTGCGACGGAGATCCGCAGCCTCGCGCTGCCGGGTCACACGTTCACGGTGATCGCGCTCGATGGGAATCCGGTGCCAACGCCCCTCAACGTTCCTGTATTGTGGATCGGCACCGCCGAACGCGTGTCGGCCGTGGTGGAGATGCGCCATCCGGGCGTCTGGATCATGGGCGACCTGGCCGACGCTGACCGCGTCCACGGCATGGG